>NZ_JBJLSG010000033.1:0-41774 GCF_050871925.1 Kineococcus gurbantunggutensis | reverse complement strand
AGGCTCCAGACGAAGTACCCCTGCAGCGGGATGGCGCGCGCGGCCGCGGCGGTCGGGCTACAGGGCCCGGTCGACGAACACCGGCGGCTGCTCGGCGCGCTCGAACCTGCCCAGGGCGCGCCGCTGGGAGCGGGCGTGCACCACGGCCTCGGCGAGGCGCTCGCCGACGTCGATCTGGCGCTGCAGCAGCCGACGGGCGCGCTCGGCGAACTCGGCGGGCACGGGACCGAGCAGCGAGGGCTCCACCCAGTCCTGCGCTAGCGGGGACGGCGGCAGCTCGTCGACGCCCTCGTGCAGGGAGCGCACGAGCTCCTCGGCGGTCCGCACGTCCATCTCCACGGCGTCCAGGGCCGCGGCCCACGCCGTGCGCCAGTCCTCCGCCGGGACGTCGTGGCCGGGCCGGGGGTCCTGGACCTCGTGCGGGGCCGCGGTCACGCCACGCCGGCGCCGGAGGCGCCGCTGAGGTGCTGCAGGGCGGCCTCCCGCCACGACTCGGCCAGCGGCTCGACGATGTCCACGCGGCAGGCGGCGGTGCGCTCGGCGTCGCCGGAGAGGTTGGTGGCGACGAGCTCGCTGCGCAGCCAGGTGTAGAGGCTGCTCAGGCCGGCAGCGCCCTCCCACGCGTCCACCTTCAGGCTGCTCTGCAGCTCGGCGACGATGTCCTGCGCGTGCACGAGGTTGGTGTGGGCGGTCTGGCGGTCGCCCGTGCGTTGGGCCTGCTCGGCGCGCTGCAGGTCCAGGACGAGGCGGTCGTAGAGCATCACGAGCAGCGCGGCCGGGCTGGCGGTGGCCAGGGCGTCGTCGCGGTAGCGGTTCGCCTGGGCGGCGCGGCCGAACGTCGTCGCGGTCATGCGGTGTTCCTCCACGGGTACGAGGGGGTTGCTGCTCTTTCCATCGGCACGCGACGGCTGACCTGAACGGGTGGGCGGTGCTCTTTCGGCGGGAGGGGCACCCCGTTGGGGAAAGCGACAGGGCCGGGACGGTGGCATGCACCGTCCCGGCCCTGCGGTGGCCCCTCGTCAGCCGAGGCTGGCGAGCTGGCCCGAGAGCCAGCTGGCCTGGCTCTTGACCTTGCCGAGCGAGACCTCCAGCGCGGCGTAGTACTTCTCGTAGCGCGCGCGCTTCTGCGTGAGGCGCTCGTCCCACTCCGCGATCTGCACGTTGAGGCGGGCCACGGAGTCCGTCTGGCCCTTGGCCGCCAGGACGAGCGAACCGCGGGTGCTGTCGGTCGCGGCCTTGGTGACGGCCAGCAGCCGGTCCGCGATGCCTTCGGGGTTGGCCGCCTTGGTGACGGGGTCCACCGGCAGCGACTTGCCGGAGACGAGCCCCTGCACCTTGACCGGGTCCTCCGCGTAGGCGGTGAGGAACTTGTCCTTGTCGAAGGCGAAGCTCCCCTCGCGGGTGAAGTTCAGGCCGAAGGAGGCCGTCGAGGCGGAACCGCCCAGCGCCGAAGTGACGGCGTTGACGATGTTGCCCTGCAGCGCGCGCAGGGTGGCGTCGCTGCGCAGCACCCCGCCGCCGGTGGCGGCGGACCCAGCGGCCCCGGCGACCCCGGCCTTGGACTGCTTGCCGATCTCGGCGAGAGCGGCGTTGGCCGCGTCGACGAGCCCCTTGACCGAGTCGGCCAGGCCGGCCGGGTCCGGCGCCACCGACAGCGTGGAGACGCCGGGCTTCGCCGCGGTGAAGGAGACGCCCGGCATGATGCCGCTGTAGGTGTTCGACGGGGAGACGATCTCGATGGCGTTGGTGGGGCGGACCGGCTTGCCGTTCTCGTCGGTCTGGCCCGACGGCCCGCTGGGCAGCAGGTAGAACTGCGCGTTGGCGGCCGGCGCGACGGTCTCGAAGACCGACTCGTCGATCTCCGGCCCTCCGGGCTGCTCCCCCTGCGTGATGGTGAACTTGCCCTCGGTCTGCCCCGTGCGGGCGGACGTGATCTGCAGCCGGTAGGTGTCGTCCGCCATCCGGATGGCGACGGCGTTGACGCCCAGCTTGGTCGCCTTGTTGATCGCGGCGGCCACGTCGCTCAGCGTCCCCATGCTCGGGGTGAGGGTCAGGGACGTGCCGTCGGCACGGGAGATCACCATCGGCAGACCGAGGTCCGTCAGGCCGGCGGCGTCGTTCGTGACTGGCTTGGACAGCACCGAGCGGCCGGTGGCGAGCTTCTCCACCTCCACCGTGACGGAACCGGCGGTGGAGGCACCGGTGGAGGTGACGGCCACGGCGTCGCTGGAGGAGGTGGCCTTGGCCGCTCCCCAGGCGCTCGCCTTCGTGAGGGCCTCGGCCGCCGTCTGCAGGGCGGCGACCTTGGTGTTGACCGACTGGTAGGCCGAGGCCTTGCTCTGCGCGGCGGTGACGCTGCTCTTGAGCCGGGTCTGCTGCACGGCGTCGGCGTTGACGAGCGCCGAGATGATGCTGCTGGTGTCGAGGCCGCTGACGAGTCCGTCGACACTGGACGAGGAGATGGACGTGGGCATACGGCCTCTCGCTTTCTCGTTCGTGGTCCTGAAACGGGAGAAGGCGGGGGGCACCGGGGTCTCCGGCGCCCCCCGCCTGGTGAGGTCGTCCTACCGGTGGTGGGCCGGCCTCAAGGGGTCCTCGTCGCTCAGCCGCGCAGCAGGGAGAGCACGTTCTGCGAGGCGGAGTTCGCCTGCGCCAGCATGCTCGTGCCGGCCTGGGACAGGATCTGCGACTTGCTGAACTTCGTCATCTCCTTGGCCATGTCGGTGTCGCGGATGGCCGACTCCGACGCGGTCAGGTTCTCGATCGCCACGTTGACGGAGCTGATGACGTTCTCGAAGCGGTTCTGCTGCGCACCGAGGTTGGCGCGCTCCTTGCCGACCGCCTTGAGCGCGGTGTCGATCGCGCTCTGCGCGGCCGAGATGCCCGCCGTCGTGGTCAGGTCGAAGTTCGCGACGTCGAGGGTGAGGCCGGTGGTGCCGAACGCGGTGGTGATGCTGACCGTGATGTTGTCGGCGCTCAGGTGGCCGACCTGGAAGTCCTTGTTGGTGAAGGTGCCGTCGAGCAGGGCCACACCGTTGAAGCTGGTGTTCGTGGCGATGCGGTTGAGCTCGTTGCCCAGCTCCGTCATCTCGGACTTGATCGCGGCCAGGGACTCGGTGCTGTTGGTGGCGTTCTGCGACTGCACGGACAGGTCGCGCATGCGCTGCAGGATGTTGGTGCTGGTGTTCAGGGCGCCGTCGGCGGTCTGGATGACGTTGACGCCGTCCTGGGCGTTGCGGGCGGCGACGGTCAGGCCACCGATCTGCGAGCGCAGGCCCTCGGAGATGACCAGGCCGGCCGCGTCGTCGGCGGCCTTGTTGATGCGCAGGCCCGAGGACAGCTTCTCCAGCGAGGAGTTCAGCGTCTTGTCGGTGGCCTGCAGGTTGCGGTAGCTGTTGAACGCCGCGATGTTGTTGTTGACGCGAAGACCCATGATGATCATCCTCCGTGAGCGGGGTCGTGATTGCGGGAGCCGGCCCGTCCGTGGTCCGGCTCGTCAGGCCGTCGTGCGTGCCTGACACCTTGTTCATCGGTCGCCGCCGCCCCGGCTTGAGGGTCCTGGGCGTGGCAAACGGGTGAAGCCCGCGCCGCTCGCGGCTCGTCACACCGGTGCACCGGGCCGGACGGGAACGACGAAGCGCCCCACCCCGACCGGTGAGGTCGGGATGGGGCGCTCGTCTGGTGAGGTCGTCCTACCGGTGGTGGGCCGGCCTCAAGGGGTCCTCGTCGCTCAGCCGCGCAGCAGGGAGAGCACGTTCTGCGAGGCGGAGTTCGCCTGCGCCAGCATGCTCGTGCCGGCCTGGGACAGGATCTGCGACTTGCTGAACTTCGTCATCTCCTTGGCCATGTCGGTGTCGCGGATGGCCGACTCCGACGCGGTCAGGTTCTCGATCGCCACGTTGACGGAGCTGATGACGTTCTCGAAGCGGTTCTGCTGCGCACCGAGGTTGGCGCGCTCCTTGCCGACCGCCTTGAGCGCGGTGTCGATCGCGCTCTGCGCGGCCGAGATGCCCGCCGTCGTGGTCAGGTCGAAGTTCGCGACGTCGAGGGTGAGGCCGGTGGTGCCGAACGCGGTGGTGATGCTGACCGTGATGTTGTCGGCGCTCAGGTGGCCGACCTGGAAGTCCTTGTTGGTGAAGGTGCCGTCGAGCAGGGCCACACCGTTGAAGCTGGTGTTCGTGGCGATGCGGTTGAGCTCGTTGCCCAGCTCCGTCATCTCGGACTTGATCGCGGCCAGGGACTCGGTGCTGTTGGTGGCGTTCTGCGACTGCACGGACAGGTCGCGCATGCGCTGCAGGATGTTGGTGCTGGTGTTCAGGGCGCCGTCGGCGGTCTGGATGACGTTGACGCCGTCCTGGGCGTTGCGGGCGGCGACGGTCAGGCCACCGATCTGCGAGCGCAGGCCCTCGGAGATGACCAGGCCGGCCGCGTCGTCGGCGGCCTTGTTGATGCGCAGGCCCGAGGACAGCTTCTCCAGCGAGGAGTTCAGCGTCTTGTCGGTGGCCTGCAGGTTGCGGTAGCTGTTGAACGCCGCGATGTTGTTGTTGACGCGAAGACCCATGATGATCATCCTCCGTGAGCGGGGTCGTGATTCTTGTGGCGCCTGGCCCTCCGTGGCCCGGCACTGAGTTCATCGGCCGGTCTGCACCGAACCTGAGCAGGTTTCCCACTGGCGTTCGGGTGACGCTCTCGTCGCGCCAGCACCACCGCCCCCTGGAGTCCCTCCAGCCACACCGGGGCGACGGCATCCCGCCGCCGGTGGGGCGCGTGGCACCTCGCGGCACCCCGCACCCACCTGCGTAACTACTCAACCACAGAGAGTGTCGACTTGTCTCGGTGACGACGTGCCGCTGCATACCGCGAGAGCCCTGCCCGACCTGAGTCGGGCAGGGCTCTCGAGTGCCGGCGACGTGACGGCGGAGCGGGAGGTGTCGTCAGGCCGGCACGAGCGAGTCCGCGAAGGACGGGGAGAGCTCGCGCACCGCGGCCAGCACCTCCGCGACCTCGTGCTCCTCCACCTCGGCGAGTACCTCCTCCAGGACCGGCAGCGCGCCCGTCTCCCCGACCTCCGTCAGCGCGACCCCGCTAAGGATGCGGCTGAGCCGGTCGCGGTCGGGCGAGGCGAGGATGCGCCGCAGCGGGCACCGGTCCGGGATCCCGGCCTCCCGCATCCGCAGCGACCACTCGAGCGCACGGTCGAAGGGTAGTGACGGCCACTGCTCCGCGACGGCCAGCAGCACCGCGGCCCGCGCGCGCCCCGCGGCCCACAGGGCCTCGAAGAAGGCGTCGCAGAAGCCCGAGGGCAGCCGCATGAGCTGACCGATGAAGGGCTTTTCCAGCGAGGGCGGCAGGGCGGCGACCATGCGGGCGGCGCCGTCGGCGTCCGCGGCCAGGACGTCGATGACGAAGGGCGCCGAGAAGCTGGTCCGGCCGCTCTCGAGGTGCTCCAGGAGGAGCTGGACCGCCTCCTCGCGTCGCCCCTGCCGCAGCACGCACCGGATGAGGTCGTCGGTGCACGAGGCCGCCGAGAACTGCGCTCCGGTGATGCTCGTGGAGTCCTGCAGGGACCGGATGAGGCCCTCTGCGTCGGCGAACCGCTCCTGCGCCATCGCGACGCGCGCCTCGAACGAGCGGTGGACCTGCACGTCTTCGCCCCAGACACGCATCGCGTCGAGCCAGCCGACCGCCACGTCGACGTCCCCGGTGATCAATGCGGACTCGACGGCGGTGTGGGCTGCGAGGACCCCTACGCCCGGGTGGAGGGCCCGTCGGTCGATCGCGGCGAAGGTGTCGAGCGCCTTGCGGTGGTCGCCCGCCATGGCGGCGGAGCGTCCCACGTTGGTCTGAATGAGGGTGAGGTTCTGCTCACCGCGTGCCTGAGCAGCCTCCAGCTCGTGCTCCGCGACCCGGAGGTTGCGCTCCCCCTTGCCACGCTCCCCAGAGCGCACGACCGTGTAGCCGGAGTGCACCAGCTCGAGCCCGGAGTCCTCGCAGCGCAGCGCCTGACCGCGCCGCCCGACGATGCGTTCGTGCAGCGCGCCGGTCCAGCAACAGTGCGCACGGCGCATGACGCGGGGGACGGTGATCGAGACCCGGCGGCCGGCACCTCCCCAGATGTCCGAGGACTGGACGACGTTGAACGCGTCCGCTCCGCTCGAGCGCTGCAGCAGGCGTCGCCAGGAGTGCACGTCGCCGTGCACCACCTCGTCGGCGTCGACGCAGACGACCCAGGTGCCGGTGCAGTGCTCCAGGGCTCGGTTGCGGGCCGCGCCGAAGTCGTCGTCCCAGTACCCCTCCACCACCCTGGCGCCGTGCTCGCGGGCGATGTCCCGCGTGCGGTCGGTGCTGCCGGTGTCGTAGACGACGATCTCGTCGACGAAGGGCGCCAGCGCCTCCAGCGAGGCGGCGAGCACGTCCTCCTCGTCCTTGACGATGTAGCAACCGCTCACGTACGCCGATCGCGTTCCCACGAGCACCTCTCCCCTCGTCGGCCGGCGGGCACGTCCCGTACCGGCTCGTCCGTGCATCGGCCGGACGGGGGACGGGGTTGAGCCCTTGTGGTGACGGACAGTAGGCATCTTTACCCGTCCAGTCTCCACTGGACCACGGCAGGCGTCGCGCTGTCGCGCGCCTGGACGCCCCGGAGCGACGAGAGCCCCGCACCGACCGAGGTCGGGGCGGGGCTCTCGGGGGGAGGGCGTGCGGGCGGCGGCCCGCCTCACGCGCTGCGGTAGGCCGGCACCACGCCCGCCGCCGCGAAGGCCGACATCGCCAGGCGCGCCTTGAAGTCCGTCTGCGTGCCCACGGCCGCGAAGTAGGACTCCTTGCGCTTGACCGCCGCCGCCGAGCCGGTGACCGGCTTGACCATCTCGGGCGCCAGGTGGGTGTTCATGCCGTCGCGCAGCAGCGCCAGCGCCTCTCCGCGCATCTGCGAGATGCGCGACTCGGTCACCCCGAGCTGCTCGGCGAGCTCGGCCATGGGGCGCTCGTGCAGGAAGTAGCCCTCGATCACGACCCGCAGCCGCTCCGGCAGCGCGGCGATCGCCGAGCGCAGGTAGCCCAGCCGCTCGCGGTGCAGCAGCTCGGCCTCCGGGCCGGGGCTGTGGGTGGGGATGTGGTCGTCGAGGGAGGCGCCGTCGGCGGTGAAGCCCTGCATCGAGAGCACCATGGCGCGCTGCGCCTCGTCGCGGGTCTCGGCCAGCTCGCGGGTCGACACGCCCAGGACGCCGGCCAGCTCCACCGGGGTGGGGGTGCGCCCGAGCTGGGCGGTGAGCTGGTCCTCGGTGACGCTGAGCCTGCGGGCGCGCGAGCGCACCCCGCGCGAGGCCCAGTCCGCCCCGCGCAGGTCGTCCAGGATGGCGCCGCGGATGCGGGTGTTGGCGTAGCGGGCGAACGGCACCCCGGTGGTGGGGTCGAAGCCGCGCGAGGCCTGGAACAGCGCCATGAGACCGGCGGACGTCAGCTCGTCGCGGCTCACGTGCTGGGGCAGCCGGCCGATGAACTCGCTGGTGATGTAGCCGACGATCGGCAGGTGCTTCTCGACGAGCTCGTCGCGCTGCGCGTCGGTGAGCTGCACGGGGGCGGTGGCGGCGTCTGCGGTCACCCCCCCTGTCTCGGGCGTGCTGCGCGTCACCTTGAGCACCCACCCGGACGGAGTCTCCAGCTCCCCCGCCGCGCCGCCGCGGGCGGGGGCGGCGGCGGTGCCGGCGACGCTGCGTGAGGGCCCGGGCGCCGATCGGGTGCAAGTGGGCTGAACCGTTCAGCGGGCAACCAACCGCCGCCGATGTCCTCCGTGCAAGGAGCACCGGCGGGGCCGGTGCCGCAGTGGTTCCCGAGGCAGGAGTGACAGCCGTGAAGCCCTTGTACATGGTGCTGCAGGACCTCGAGCACGCCGCGAAGCGGGGCCGGCTGACGCCGTCGTTCATCGACGACTACGCCGACAAGCACGGCGAGCGCGTCAGCGCCCTCTACGCCCTGGCGGCGAAGAACTTCCTCACCGTCGCCCACGAGGAGGGCCGCAACGACCACGTCCTGCGCGACCCCAAGGAGCGGGTGCGCGGCGTGAACGCGGTCGTCGTGCAGGCCGCCGCGGAGGACACCGCCCGGGAGATGCACCGCGAGCTGCGCAAGGCCCGCGAGGACGGCCGGCCGTACGCGCTGCGCAAGCCCGGCAAGAACGCCTTCTTCGTCAGGAAGCCCGGCAGCTGAGCGCAGCGGGTGCCGGCCGGCCCGGGAGCGGCTCAGCTCCGCGCCGGGGCTGCCGATGGAGGAGCCAGGACGAGGGGCGTCAAGACGGCGCCGCACGGCGCCGACGACGGGAAGGACACGCATGGGACTCGCCGAGGTCTCCGGCATCCTCTGGAAGG
Source organism: Kineococcus gurbantunggutensis (assembly GCF_050871925.1). Lineage (NCBI taxonomy): Bacteria > Bacillati > Actinomycetota > Actinomycetes > Kineosporiales > Kineosporiaceae > Kineococcus > Kineococcus gurbantunggutensis. The sequence goes on along the minus strand of NZ_JBJLSG010000033.1, from coordinate 33,408 downwards.
AGCGCGAGCTGATGGAGCTGCTCCTGTTCAAGCTGGAGGAGGAGCAGCTCGTGCTGGCCGCGGGCCGCACCCGCTGGCTGGCGCACGCGACCCGCGAGGTCGAGTTCGTCATGGAGCAGATCCGCACCACGGAGGTCCTGCGGGCCGCCGAGGTCGACGCGGTCGCCGCCGAGCTGGAGCTCGAGCCCGGTCCCAGCCTCAACGCCCTCGCCGCCGCCGCGCCCGAGCCGTGGGGGGAGCTGATGCGCGGCCACCGCGACGCCTTCCTCACGCTCACCGCGGAGATCCAGAACCTGGCCGACGCCAACCGCGACCTGCTGGCCTCCGGCGCCCGCGCCCTGCGCGAGACGCTGCTGGGCCTGGACAACCCCCTCGACACGTACACCGCCGACGGCAGGAACCACGCCGCCGGCGGCTCCCGCGCCCACTTCGTCGACGAAGCCCTCTGAGACAGGACCGAGGACATGAGCACCTTCTCCGGCATCAACCTCAGCTCCCGCGCGCTGACCGCCGCGCAGCGCGCCATGGAGGTCACCGGCCAGAACATCGCCAACGTCAACACCGAGGGCTACACCCGCCAGCGGCTGGAGCAGACCGAGAGCGTGGCCGGCGGCACGGGCACCTACGCCCGCCGCAACGCCCCCGGCGAGGGCGTGGAGATCACGGGCATCGCCCGCGTCTCCGACGCCCTGACCGAGGCCGCGGCCCGCCAGGACGTCGCCACCGCCGCCGAGCACCAGGCGGCCACGGCCGTGTGGACCCGCCTGGAGGCCAACCTCGGCGAGGACGGCACCTCGGGCCTGTCCTACCAGCTCAACGACATGCACAAGGCGTTCAGCGACCTGGGCAACGCGACGAGCGCGGAGAACGTCCTCGCCGGGCGCACCCACGCGCTGGCCCGCGCCACCAACGTCGCCGAGACCGCCAAGCAGGTCGACGCGCAGGTGCAGTCGCAGTGGTCGGAGCTGGGCGGCAGGATCGACCTGCACACCGCCGACGTCAACTCCACGGCCGAGAAGGTCGCCGGCCTCAACGCCGCCATCCTCAACGCCGGCACGACGGGCGTGTCCGCCAACGAGCTGCTCGACCAGCGCGAGAGGGCGCTGTCGCACCTGGCGGAGCTGACCGGCGCCCGCGTGGTGGGGCGCGAGGGCGGGATGGTCGACGTGTACGTCGGCAACGCCGCCGTCGTCGCGGGCCGGCAGTCCTTCACCCTGACGGCCACGCACGGCACCTCGCTGGCGGACGTCAAGGCCGGCAAGAGCGGCACGACGCTCACCATCGGCAACGCCGCCGTGCAGCCCACCAGCGGCTCACTCAAGGCCACGCTCGACGCGGTGAACACCACGGTGCCGGACGTGTCCAAGGGCATCGACAAGTCGGTGCGCGACATCGCCGCGGCCGTCAACGCGGCCTACAACCCCGGCGGGACCGGGCAGGACCTGTTCACCTTCACCACCGCCTCCGTCAACGGCGGCGGGGCGGCCGAGCAGATCCGCGTCGACCCGGCCCTGACGCCCGCCTCGATGCAGGACAGCACCCCCGGCACGGTGGACCGGGCGCGGGCCAAGGCCGTCGGGGAGCTGTCGACCGCGCCGAACAGCCCCACCCGCTCCTGGCGCTCCACCGTCGTGGACATCGCCGCCAAGACCCAGGCGTCGGAGATCCGCGCCGACCTGGCCTCGCAGGTGTCGCTGAAGTCCATCGCCGCCCGCGACTCGGTCTCCGGCGTCAACATCGACGAGGAGATGACCAACCTCGTCTCCTACCAGCACGCCTACTCCGCGGCGGCGCGCGTCCTGACGACGATCGACCAGGCGCTGGACACCCTCATCAACCGCACCGGCCTCGTCGGCCGCTGACGCCCGACCCGCACCCGAGGAGAACCCCGTGATCGGCCGCATCGCCTCCCGCACCACCGCGATGAACTCGCTCGCCAACCTGCAGGCCAGCCAGGTCCGCAGCGACCGCATCCAGCAGCAGATGACCAGCGGCAAGGCGTACGTCAAGCTCTCGGACGACCCCGTCGCCGCGAACGACGCGCTGCGCTTCCGCTCGGAGATCGCCGTCAACGAGCAGTACGGGCGCAACATCTCCGACGGCCAGCGCTGGCTGTCCGTCCAGGAGGGCTCGCTCGGCTCCGTGACGAACTCCCTGCACGCTGCGCGCGACGCCCTGGTGCAGGCGAACAACGCCGCCGTCTCCAACCCCGCCGCGCGCGGTGCGCTCGCCGCCCAGCTGCGCAGCATCCGCGACGACCTGCTGGCCCAGGCGAACACCCAGCACGAGGGCCACCCGGTCTTCGGCGGCACCACCACCGCAGGCACGGCCGTCGCGGCGACCTTCTCGGGCACCACCGGCACCTACACGATCACCGGGGACGAGGGTGCCGTGACCCGGCGCGTGGCGCCGGGTCACGACGTGCGGGTCAACGCCACGGCGACCGAGGTGTTCGGCGGCGCGGGCGGGGCCCCCACGGTGTTCCAGCAGCTCGACGCGCTGGCCGACGCCGTGGAGAGCGGCGACACCACCGCGGTCGGCGCGGGCCTGGCCACCATCGACGCCGCGCGCGACCGCGTGCTGTCGGTGCGCGGCGCCCTCGGCGCCCGCGTGAACCAGCTGGAGGCGCTCGAGCAGGCCAACGCCGTGCGCGGCGACGCGCTGACCGGTTCCCTGGACGAGGTGGAGGGCGTGGACATCGCCAAGGCGATGATCGAGTTCCGCCTGCAGGACACCGCCTACCAGGCCGCGCTCGCCACCACCGCCAAGGTCATCCAGCCGACCCTGCTGGACTTCCTGCGGTGACGGGCGCGACTAGCGTGGTCGAGGTGACCGACACGAACGCCGCCCCGGAGATCGAGTTCATCGCCCCGCTGTCGGGCCTGCCGGAGCACACCCGCTTCGCCGTGGTGCCCCTGGACGAGGACGGCGTGCTCTTCTCCCTGCGCAGCACCGCCGACCCCGGGCTGCGCCTGCTGGCGGTGGCGCCGGAGCGGTTCTTCCCGGACTACTCCCCCGTGATCGACGCCGGCTGGGCCGAGGCGCTGGAGCTGTCCGGCGCCGAGGACGCCGCGCTGCTGGTCGTGGTCAACCCCGGCAGCGGCCTGGCCGACGCCACCGCGAACCTGCTGGCGCCCGTGGTGCTCAACCACCGCACGAGCCGGGCGGCGCAGATCGTGCTCACCGGTTCCGACCTGCCGCTGCGGGCCCCCCTGCTGCCCGCCTGACCCGCACCGCTGCGACCGACCAACGCCCCGCCGGCCCCGCCGGCGGGGCGTTCGTCATCTCCCGTTCCCCTCGAACGACGCGACGCAGAGCGCATATGTCGCTACTCTCTGTCTAGGTTCGATCGCGAGGGCGGGGGACGGTCACCGCCCTGGCGACCACCACGGTTCAGCCGGATTCGACGAACGCCTCAACGCCGAAGGGATGCTCGACCATGAGCCTCGCCACCGAAACCGCCCCGAAGATCGAGTTCATCGCGCCGATGGTCGGTCTCTCCGAGAGCACCCGCTTCGAGCTGACGCCCCTCGACGACGAGGGCACGTTCTTCTCGATGCGCTCCATGGACGACCCGGACCTGCGCCTGGTGCTGGCGGACCCGATGCCCTTCTACCCGGACTACGAGCCCGTCATCGACGGCGAGATGGCCAAGGCCCTGGACATCGCCACCGACCAGGACGGCGCCGTGCTCGCCGTCGTCAACATCGGCAAGAGCCTGGAGGACTCCACCGTGAACCTCATGGCGCCGGTCGTGCTCAACCCGAAGTCCCACCGGGCCGCCCAGGCGGTCCTCACCGGCTCGCACCTGCCCCTCAACGCCCCGCTCATGCCCCGCAGCTGAGCAGGGCGCCGAGCAGCACGAGCCCGCGCCGGGCCGGCCCACCCCCCCGGGACCGGTCCGGCGCGCCCCCTCGTGCACCCGCGCGGGCCCCGCCCTAGCGTGCTGGCATGAACCTCGAACGACCCGTGGCCCCCGACCCGTACTCCCTGCTGCCGCAGGTGCCCTCCTTCGAGCTGACGTCCACCGACGTCGCGCAGGGCGAGCCGATGGCCGAGGCCCACGCGAGCGGGAACACCTCCCCCCAGCTGTCCTGGTCCGGCTTCCCCGAGGGCACGAAGTCCTTCCTGGTGAACTGCTTCGACCCCGACGCCCCCACCCCGGCCGGCTTCTGGCACTGGACCCTGGTGGACGTCCCCGCCGGCGTGACGAGCCTGCCGACCGGCGCGGCCGGGCAGCCGGCGCCGCAGGGCGCGACGGCGCTGCGCAACGACGTGGGCACCGCCGACTACACCGGCGCCGCCCCGCCGCCCGGCGACCGCGCGCACCGCTACGTCTTCGCCGTGCACGCCCTGGACGTGGAGTCCCTGGGGCTGCCCGAGGGGGCCACCCCCACCGTGGCGGCCTTCACGAGCCTGGGCCACGTGCTCGCCCGCGCCACGCTCGCCCCCGTCTACTCGCGGTGAGCGCGGAGGGACCCGCCACCGGCACCGGCACCGGCACCGGCACCGACCCGGAGGTCCTCGGCCCGCGCTCGGTCGCCGGCGCCCTGGAGCTGCTGCCGGCCGCCGAGCACCCGGAGCTGCTGCCGCCGGCCGTGGCGGCGGCGCTTCCCGCGGGGGCGTGGGTGTGCGCGATCGACGAGTCCGTGGCCGACACCGCCGCCCTCGTCGAGGCCGCCGGGGTGCCGCTGGAGGGCTCGGCGAACTGCGTGCTCGTCGCCGGCCGGCGCGGCGGCGAGGAGCGGGTGGCCGCGTGCGTGGTGCTGGCCACCACCCGCGCCGACGTCAACGGCGCGGTCAAGCGGGCCCTGGACGTGCGCAAGGCCTCCTTCCTGCCGCAGGAGCGGGCCGTGGCCGAGTCCGGCATGGAGTTCGGCGGCATCACGCCCGTGGGCCTGCCCGCCGGCTGGCGGGTCCTGGTCGACCGGGCCGTCGCCGACGCCCCGTGGGTGCTGATCGGCTCCGGCGCGCGCCGCTCCAAGCTCGTGGTGCGCGGCGCCGACGTGGCAGCGCTGCCCGGCGCGGAGGTCGCCGACGTCGCCGGCACCGCCCCGCCGGGCTGAGCCGGTGGGGCTGCTGCTGGTGGCCCGCGGGCCCCGCGACGCCGGCGCCGCGTGGGAGGACTACGCGGTGCCGGCGCGCTGGCCGTCGTGGTCGCCGCAGGTCACCGGCGTGCGGGCCTGCGCGCCGCGCATCGCCGCGGGCGTGCGCGGCGCGGTGCGCGCGCCGCTGGGGGTGCGGGTGCCCTTCGAGGTGACGGCCGTGGACGAGGCCGCGCGCACCTGGTGCTGGCAGGTGGGTGCCGGCCCGCTGCGCGCGGAGCTGGAGCACCGGGTCCTGGCGGTGCCCGGCGGCAGCGTGACGGAGCTGCGCCTGTCCCCCGCGCTGCTGTGCGCGCCCTACGCGCCGCTGGCGCAGCTCGCGCTGCGCCGGCTGGTGGGCGCGCGGCCGGGAGCGCGGGCGGTCGAGCGGTTCAGCGCGGGCGGGTCTCCCACAGCGCGACGGCGCTGGCCGCGGCGACGTTGAGGCTGTCCACCCGCTCGTCCATGGGGATGCGCACCGCGACGTCCGCGCGCGCCAGCGCCCGCCGGCTCAGCCCGTCGCCCTCGGTGCCCAGCAGCAGCGCCAGCCGCTGCGGCGGCGCGAACGCCCCCAGCGGGACCGCGTCCTGCGCCAGCGCCAGCGCGGCCACGGTGAACCCGCTGCCGCGCAGCAGGTCCAGGTCGCCGGGCCAGTCGGTGGCCCGCGCCCACGGCAGGTGCAGCACGGTGCCCATCGACACGCGCACGCTGCGCCGGTAGAGCGGGTCGGCGCAGCGCGGGCTGACGACGACGCCGTCCACGCCGAACGCGGCGGCCGAGCGGAACAGGGCGCCGACGTTGGTGTGGTCCACGACGTCCTCGAGGACGACCAGCCGGCGCGGGCCGGGCCCCAGGGCGGCCAGCAGGCCGGCGACGTCGCGCGGGGCCGGGCGGTGCATCGAGGCCAGGGCGCCGCGGTGCAGGTCCACCCCCGTCAGGCGCTCGAACGCCTCCACGGGGGCGACGAGCACGGGCACGTCGTCGGGCACGCCGGCCAGCTCGCCGGCGAGCTCGCCGGCGCGGGCGGGGCTGAGCAGGAACGAGCGGGGCCGGTGCCCGGCGGCCAGCGCCCGGCGGACGACCTCCACGCCCTCGGCGAGGAAGAGGCCCTCGGCGGGTTCGCGGCGCGCGCGCAGCTGCACGTCCTTCAGGGAGGTGTAGTCGCGCAGCACGTCCGCGAACCGCTCGTCGGCGAGGTCCTCCAGCTCGATCCGCGGCACCCGCGCGACGCTACCGGACGCCGTGCGGGTCCCGGATCACAGGCGGAAGCGGCCCACCAGGGTGCGCAGCTGCTCGGTGACGCCGCGGACCTCGCCGGCGGCGTCGCGGGTGGAGACCACCGAGCGGTCGGTGGCGTCGGTGGCCGCCGAGACCCCGTCGACGCCCGAGCCGATGCGGTCGGCGCTGCCGGCGGCCTCGGCGATGGAGCGGGACATCTCACCGGTGGTGGCGGTCTGCTCCTCCACGGCGGAGGCGATGGTGGTCTGCAGGTCGTTGATGCGCCCGATGACCTCGGTGATCGAGGCGATGGCGGTCACCGCGCCGGCGGTGTCGGCCTGGATGCTGCCCACGCGGCGGCCGATGTCCTCGGTGGCGCGGGCGGTCTGCTGGGCCAGCTCCTTGACCTCCCCGGCCACGACGGCGAAGCCCTTGCCCATCTCCCCGGCGCGGGCGGCCTCGATGGTGGCGTTCAGGGCGAGCAGGTTCGTCTGCTCGGCGATCGCGGTGATGACCTTGACGACGTCGCCGATCTCGGCGGAGGACTCCCCCAGCCGGGCGACGGTCGCGGTGGTGGCCTCGGCGGCCTGCACCGCCTGCGCGGCCACGCCGGTGGCCTCGGCGGCGGAGGCGGAGATCTCGCGGATGGCGGAGCCCATCTCGTCCGAGCCGGCGGCGACGGCCTGCAGGTTCGTGGTCACCGCGGCCACGTCGGCGCTGACGGTGCGCACCTCGCGGGCGGCGCGCTCGGAGGCTGCGCCGGCCCCGGCCGAGGCGGCGTCGAGCTCGGTGGAGGTGCGGGCCAGGGTGTCGGCGCCGGCGGCCACGGAGGAGATCTCGGCGTGCAGGCGCGCCACGGCGTGGTCCAGGGCGGCGGCCGCGCGGCCGAGCTCGTCGCCGCGGGTGATGCCGGAGGAGGCGGTCAGGTCGCCGGCGTCGAGGGCCTGGGCGACGCGGACCAGCGCGGTGGCGTCGGCGCGCACCCGGCGCACGACGACGGCGGTGACGGCGCCGCTGAGGGCCAGGCCCGCCAGCAGCACCCCCAGCGTGGCCACGACCGTGCGGCCGGAGCGGTCGGCGCTGGCGGCCACCGCGGCGTCGACCGCCGCGGCGGCGCTGCGCTGCAGGGCCGCCACGTCCGCGTCGAAGGCCTTCGAGGCGGCGTCGTAGGCGGCCTGGGCGCGCTGGCGGGCGGCGGGGTCGGTGCTGGCGAGGATGGCGGGGCCCTGCTCGTCCATGACGGCGAGCTGGTCGGCGAGGTGCTCGGCGACCTGCGCGTCGGCCCCGGTGGCGACCCGCGCGAGCCGCTCGACGGCGTCGGCGCGCTGCGCGCGGGCCTCCTGCAGCGCCGGGGCGCTGCCCTGGCCGCCGGGCACGTACTGCACCACGAGCGCCAGGGCGGTGGCGCGGGCGCTGCCGAGGGCGACCTCGTCGGTGGTGTGCTGCAGCGCCAGCGTGCGGGTCTGCAGGGCGCGCAGGTCGTCGGCCTGCCGGTCGGCGGTGATCGCGCCGGTGGCGCCGAGGGCGACGGCGACGAGGGCCAGGCACCCCGCCGAGCCGACGATGCGGGTGGCGAGGGAGGAGGTGCGGGGGGTGCTCTGCGGGTCCATGCGGGGTGGGTGCTCCTCGTCGCGCCGTGCGGCGCCGAGCGGCGCCCCACCCCTCGTCTCGGCACCCCCGCCGCACGTCTTGAGGCCGCGCGGGGGACCCGGCGGGGGCCCGCGCGGGACCCGGGCGGGGGCCCGGTGCTCAGCGCGCGGCCACGTCCGGGCTCAGGGCGGCCCGGCGGGCGGGCACGTGGTGGTCCAGGTCCAGGTGCAGGACCTCGTGCAGCATCCCCGCGGTGGCCTCCGGCAGCACCCTCTCGCGGTCCACGACGGGGCCGGGGTGCGCCAGCAGGAAGCCCTGGGCGGCGTCGCAGCCCATGCGCCGCAGCGCGCTGAGCTGCTCGGTGGTCTCCACGCCCTCGGCGATGACGCCCACGCCCATGCTGCGGGCCATGCCGATGATGCCGGCCACGACGGCCTCGTCCTGGTGGCGCCGGCCCAGGCCGGCGATGAAGTGCCGGTCCACCTTGACGTGGTCCACGGGCATCGTCTGCAGGTGCGACAGGGAGGAGACCCCGCGCCCGAAGTCGTCCACGCCCACCCGCACGCCCATCATGCGCAGCGCGTGCAGGGTGCTGAAGCCGGCGTTGGCGTCGGCCACGAGCAGCTCCTCGCTGACCTCCAGGATCAGGGCGCTGCCGGCCGGGCCGGCCGGCTGCTCGGCGGCCACGGCGTCCAGGAGCTGGGCGTTGGCCAGCTGGCGGGGGGAGACGTTGACGGAGACGGTGAAGGCGCAGTCCTCGCCCTCGCGGGCGTACCACTCCTGCAGCGTGCGCCACGCCTCGCGGATGACCCACTGCCCGATGGGGACGATGAGGCCGGTGCGCTCGGCCAGCGGCACGAAGTCGCCGGGGTGCAGCAGGCCGCGGCGCGGGTGCTGCCAGCGCAGCAGCGCCTCCACGCCCTGCACGTGCCCGTCGGTGAGGTCCACGATGGGCTGGTAGTGCAGGCGCAGCTGCCCCTGCTCCACGGCCATCGCCAGGTCCACCTCGGTCTGCGAGGCGTCCACGGCCTGGGCCTGCATGCGCTCGTCGAACAGCTCCGAGCGGGCCTTGCCGCCCTCCTTGGCGCGGTACAGCGCGGCGTCGGCGCGGCGCAGCAGCCGGGAGGCGTCGCCCTCGTCGCGGGCCAGGGCGATGCCGACGCTGGGGGTGATGCTCAGCGCGCGCTCGGGGCCGACGGCGATGGGGCGGTCGGCGATGGAGGACACCACGCGCTCGGCGATGCGGCTGGCGGTCAGGTCGTCGGAGAGGTCCTCGCACAGCACGGCGAACTCGTCGCCGCCGAAGCGGGCGACGGTGTCCTCCGGGCGCACGGCGGCGCGCAGGCGGTGCGCGACCTCCACCAGCACGGCGTCGCCGGCGGCGTGGCCGTGGGTGTCGTTGACGCTCTTGAAGCCGTCCAGGTCCAGGTAGAGCACCGCGCAGCCGCGCGAGCCGCGCCGGGCCAGGGCGTGCTGGAGGCGGTCGGTGAACAGCTGCCGGTTGCCCAGGTCGGTGAGGGGGTCGTGCAGCGCCTGGCGCAGCGCGGCGTCGAGCATGTCCTGGCGGTGCCGGGCGTCGGCGTCGACGCGGTCGGCGGCCTGCGCGGCCAGCAGCAGGAGCAGCAGGGCGCTGACCAGGCCGCCGCACAGGGCGGCCAGCAGGGTCTCCAGGCCGGGCGCGCCGCCGAGCAGGCGGTGCACGAGGGACACGACGCCCACGACCACCAGCGGCGAGCCGAGCGCCCAGGGCACCACGCGGGCCCGCACGTCGTCGCCGGCCTCGTGGCGGGCGGACCAGGGCCAGCGGACCATGCCGTGCCCTCCCCTCTGCCGGCGCCCTGGCGGCGGCGGCCGTCTCGTGCACCGGTGCTGCCGACCGGTGTCGTCTCGCTGGACGGCGAGGCTGTAGAAGCCTGACGGGTGACTGCGTGCTGTGACAAGGGGAACACGCAGAAGTGAACAGTGCACCTCAACAGCCCCAGCAGTCACCCGATCGGGGGCCCCGGGGCACCCCCCACCGGATCAGCGCTCCAGGGGGGCGTAGCGCTGCTCGGGGCGGCCGGTGCTGCCGTAGCGCAGCCGCAGCGCCAAGCGGCCCTCCCCGTCCAGGGCGGCCAGGTGGCGCTGCGCGGTCGCCCGCGAGATGCCGGTGGCGGCGGCCACCTCGGCCGCCGACATCGGCCCCGGCGCCTCGCGCAGCGCCTGCAGCACCAGCTCGCGGGTGGCGCCGGAGGCGCCGCGCACCGCCGGGGAGGCCTCGCCGTGCAGAGCGCGCAGCGCCGCGTCGGCCAGCTCCTGGTCCAGCTCGGTGGCGGTGTCCAGCACCCGCCGGTAGCGGGCGTAGGCGCGCAGCCGGTTGTGCAGCACCACCTCCGCGAACGGCTTGACGAGGTAGCCCAGCGCCCCGGCGCGCTGGGCGCGGCGGAAGGTGGCCGGCTCCCCGGCCGCGGTGAGCACGAACGCGTCGCAGTCCAGGGAGGCGACGAGGTCCAGACCGGAGCCGTCGGGCAGGAACACGTCGACCAGGGCCAGGTCCACCGGCTCCCCGGCCGCGGCCAGGCGCGCGGCCAGCGCCCGCGCCTGCGCGGTGCCGCCGGCGGTGCCGGCCACGGCGAAGCCGGCGACGGCTTCGACGTACCCGGCGTGCAGGGAGGCCACCCGGAAGTCGTCGTCCACGACGAGCACGGACAGCGGGCGACCGGCGCCGGCGGCCATCAGGGCACCTCCGGCCGGCGCTCCGCGCCCGCGGGCGCCATCGCGCCGGGCAGGCGGGCGACGAACACCGCCCCGCCCAGGCCCGCGGGCCCGTCCACGCCCCGCTCGTCCGCGGGCCCGTCCGCGGGCCCGTGCGCGGGGACGGCCAGCCACGCGTCGCCGCCGCGCTCGCGCGCCACCTGCCGCACCAGGCCCAGGCCGATGCCGGAGCCGCGGGTGCTCACCCCGGTCTCGAACACGCTGTCGCGCAGCGCCTCCGGCACGCCGGGGCCGGAGTCGGCCACCGCCAGCACCAGGTCGGTGCCGTCCTGCAGGACGTCCACCTCCACGGCCGGCCCCTCCCCTGTGCCGCCCCCGCCCGTCCCGCCGGCGCCCCCGCGCGCGGCGGTGACGGCGTTGTCGACGAGGTTGCCCAGCACGGTGGTCACGTCCACCGGGTCCACCACGCGACCGGCCACGGCGACCTCGCCCAGGCGCAGCCGCACCCCGCGCTCGCGCGCGTGGCTGGCCTTGGCGGCCAGGAACGCCTGCAGGTACGGGTCGCGCACGGCCTCCAGGCCCTCCAGGCGCACCCCCAGCGGGCCGGTGGCCAGCAGCGTGCGCACGTACTCGGCGGCCTGCTCCGGCCGGCCGGACTCCAGCAGCCCGGAGACCAGGTGCAGGCGGTTGGCGAACTCGTGGCGCTGCGCGCGCAGCACCTCCCCCACGGCCTGCACGGCGTCGAGCTGGCGGGTCAGCAGCTCCACGTCGGTGCGGTCCTGCACGGTGAGCACCCGGCCCAGGGCGCGCCCGTCGCGGTCGACCTGGCGCGCGGCCAGCAGCAGGGCGCGCTCGCCCACGACCGCCAGCGCCGGCGCCCCGCCGGGCCGGCGCAGGCAGCGGCGCACCGCCTCCGGCAGCTCGCCGGCGTCGTCGCCGGGGGCCAGCGGGCGGCCCAGCAGCCGGGCGGCCTCGTCGTTGGCCAGCACCACGCGCTCGTCGGGGCCCACGGAGACCACGCCCTCGGCGATGCCGCGCAGGACGGCCTCGTGGCCCTGCAGCAGCCCGCCGATCTCCTCCGGCTGCAGGCCCAGCGTCAGCCGGCGCAGGCGCGCGGCCAGGACGGCGGCCCCGGCCACCCCGACCAGCAGGGCCGCGCCGGCCACCGCCACGGCGGGCAGCACCGCGTCGCGGGCCCGGTCCGCCACGGTGGCGGCCGCGACGCCGACGACGACCTCGCCGACGACGCGGCCGGGCTCGTCCAGCGCCCGCACGGGCACCTTGGCGCGCGCCGAGGCGCCCAGGGTGCCGACCTCCTCGGTGACGACCTCCCGCCCTGCCAGCGCGGCGGTGGGGTCGGTGCTGACGCGCCGGCCCAGCAGGGCGGGGTCGGGGTGCGCCAGGCGCAGCGCCCGGTCGTCGGTGACGACGACGAAGGAGGCGCCGGTGCGCGCGCGCACGGCCTCGGCCTCGCGCTGCAGCTCGCCGGCGGCCAGGGCGGCGGGGTCGGCGGGCGGGGCGTCGCTGGCGGCGGTGGCGGCGGCGCGCACCTCGTCGTCCTCGGCGACGGCGCGGGCCACGTCCAGGCTGCGGGCGCGCGCCTCGGACTCGACCTGGCGCTGCAGCAGCAGGGCGCCGCCGGCGGAGGAGACGACGAGCACGACGGTGACCAGCAGCAGCACCACGGCGAGCGCCTGGTGGGTGAAGGTCCACCGGCGCCGTCCCGGCCGGCCGGTGCTGCGTGCCACCGCTCCCCCCGTCCCGTCCGCGTGCCCGTGCGCGCGCGGCGCTGCGGCGCGCGGACCCCCACGGTAGTGCGGCCCGCGCACCCCGCGGGGGCCGGGGTGAGCAGAACGCGCACAACCCGCGCAACGAGGAGAACGCGGCCCAGTGCGCGCAACCCCCGCCCGCCGCCGGGCCCGCCCTAGCGTGGCGCAGGTCACCACCGGGGGTGCGCAGGCGCCGCCGGCCGGACGTCCTCCCCACGAGACGGAGCAACGATGCTTGTCGCCCTCGGCTTCGGCATGGTCGCCGTGTTCATGGCGCTCATCCTCACCAAGCGGCTCACCCCGGTGGTCGCCCTGATCCTCGTCCCGCTCGCCTTCGCGGTCGCCGCCGGCGCCGGCGCCGGCATCGGCGAGGACGTCATGGACCAGGTGGGCGAGTTCGCCCCCACGGCCGCCCTGCTGTTCTTCGCCATCATCTACTTCGGGCTCATGATCGACGTGGGCCTGTTCGACCCGCTGATCCGCGCGATCCTGCGCCTGTGCGGGGACAGCCCCGTGCGCGTCGTCATCGGCAGCGCGCTGCTGGCCGCGGTCGTCTCCCTCGACGGGGACGGCTCCACGACGTTCATCATCACCGTCTCGGCGATGCTGCCGCTGTACCTGCGCCTGGGGCTCAGCCCGGTGGTGCTCACCGTCGTGGCGAACCTGGGCGCGGGCGTCATGAACATCATCCCGTGGGGCGGGCCGACGGTGCGCGCGGCCACCGCGCTGAGCGTCTCGCCCTCGGAGCTGTTCAACCCGATGGTGCCCAGCATGGTCGCCGGCCTGGCCTGCGTGTTCGTCATGGCCTGGCTGCTGGGCCTGGGCGAGAAGCGCCGCCTGTCCAGGCGGGGCCTGGAGCTGGCCGAGTTCCACACCCGCGAGCTCGTCACCGTGAGCGCCGGTTCCGCCGGTTCCGCGGCGGGTGCGCGCCCGGCGGCCGGGGGCACCGGGGGCCCGGCCACCGGCGGCGCGGCCACCGGTGGCGCGGAGGGTTCCGGCGGCGCCGACGGCGGCGGGAGCGGGCTGACCTCCGGCGCGCTGGACCCGACCCGCCCCACGCTGCGCCCGCGCCTGCTGTGGTTCAACGCGGTGCTCACCGCGGCCCTGCTGGTCCTGCTCGGCATGGACGTCATGCCGCTGCCGTTCCTGTTCATGGCCGCCTCGGCGCTGGCGCTGCTGGTGAACTTCCCCAGCCCCGCGCAGCAGGCCGAGCGCATCAGGGAGCACGCCACGAGCATCGTCTCGGTCGTCTCCATGGTGTTCGCCGCGGCCGTGCTCACCGCGGCGCTGTCCAGCACCGGCATGGACACCGCGATGGCCGAGTGGCTCGTGGACGTGGTGCCCGACGCGTGGGGCCCGCACCTGGCCGTCATCACCGGCGTGCTGAGCATGCCGCTGACGTTCTTTCTGTCCAACGACGCGTTCTACTTCGGCGTCCTGCCGATCCTGTCGCAGGCCGCGGCCGAGTACGGCATCACGCCGCTGGAGATGGCGCGCGCCTCGATCGTCGGCCAGCCGGTGCACTTCACCAGCCCCCTGGTGCCGGCGATGCTGCTGCTGATCTCCCTGGCGAAGGTCGACCTGGCCGACCACCACAAGAAGGTGATCTGGCGCAGCGTCGTGCTGTCGCTGGTGATGCTGGCGGCCGCCGTCGCCACCGGCGTCGTGCCCCTCGGCTGACCCGCCCCCGCCGCCCGACGCACCCCCGCAGAACCCCTGGAGAGCACCGTGAGCACCCAGACCTCCGCCTCCCGCGGCACCACCGGCGAGCCCGGGCCCGCCCGGGTCGTGGTCGCCGTCACCGACCGCCCCGAGGGCGAGGCCGCCCTGGCCTGGGCCGTGGAGCGCGCCCGCACCACCGGCGCCGGGCTGGAGGTGGTGTTCGTCAACGGCGACGCCCCCTCCTCCCCCGTGCACGCCACCTCCACCGCGCGCGGCGCCGCGGAGCGGGCGGCGGCCGGCGCCGGCGTGGCGGCGCGGCTGCACGACCCGCACCAGGACGTGGCCGAGCAGCTGATCGGCCTCAGCGCCGGCGCGGACGTGCTCGTGCTGCCGGTGCGCCGGCGCTCGGCGACGATGAAGTTCCTGCTCGGCAGCATCGCCCAGCGCGTCATCGGCGAGGCCGCCTGCCCGGTGGTCACCGTCAAGGCGGGCTGAGGCCCGCCCCGGGGCCGGTGCGCGGCGCGCGCGGCCGGGCGCGGACGGGTGCGGCCGAACGGCGGACGCGTCGCCGCGCGCGTTGAGCCGGCACCCGGCGGGACCGACACGGTGGTGTGCGCTCGTTGCCGCTCCGGCCCGCGACCGGCCGCGACCGGCGCACCGCCGGCGCGCGCCGGCCGCCGGCGACCGCGCCGGCGGCGCTCGCCGTCCTGCTCGTCCTGCTCGCGCTCGTCCCGGTGCGCGCCCTGCCGGCGCAGGCGGCCACCGGCCTGCCGGAGTACCTGCTGGACGTCGTGCTCGACGGCACGGTCGCCGGCGCCGAGGTGGACGTGCCCGACGTCGCCGCCGACAGCCGCGGCAACGTCTACGTCGCCGACCAGGGCCACCACCGGGTCCTGCGGATCGCCCCCGACGGCACCCGCTCCGTCGTGGCCGGCACCGGGCGGGCCGGCGCCCCCACCGAGGGACCGGCCACCGCCAGCGCGCTGAACCAGCCCATCGGCGTCGACGTCGACGACCAGGACAACCTCTACGTCGCCGACATGGGCAACCGGCGGGTCGAGCGGATCGACGCCGTCACCGGGGAGCTGACGGTCGTCGCCGGCGACGGCAGCCAGGGCGCACCGAGGCCGGGCCGGGCGACCGACTCACCGCTGCAGCAGCCCGTCGACGTGGCCGTCGACCCGCACGGCAACGTCCACGTCGTCGACCAGTACGCCCTCAAGGTGCTCAAGGTCACCCCCGCCGTCGGCGGCCGCCCGGGCGAGCTGTCCGTGTTCGCCGGCGACGGCACCAGCACCGGGCCGCGCACCGGCGACGGGCCCGTGCCGGCCACCTCCACGGGCCTGTTCAACCCCGTCGGCATCGCCATCGACAGCCGGGGCGTCGCGTACGTCACCGCCAAGGCCGCGCACCGGGTGTACGCGATCGACCCCGCCGGTGCGCTCACGATCGCCGCGGGCGTGGGCACCGTCGGCGAGGTGCGGGACGGCGCGCGGGCGGTGGAGGCGCACCTCAGCTACCCCGAGCGCCTGGCCGTCGACCTCAACGACAACGTCTACATCGCCGACGAGGGCAACGACCGCATCGACGTCATCGACCGCGACGGCACCATCTCCGTCGTGGCCGGCACCGGCGAGAAGGCGGCGCCCACGCAGGGCCCGGCGCGCGCCTCCGCGCTGCACCGCCCCACCGGGCTGGCCACCGACCCCGACGGCAACGTCTACGTCGCCGACCAGGGCAACCGGCGGGTGGAGGTGCTCACCCCCACCGCCCGCCCCGTCGTGAGCGGCCCCGACGCGCTGACCGTGCAGGTCGGCGAGGAGGGCTCCGTCGAGTTCACCGCGGAACCCTCGGCGCCGCCGGCGCCGCGCCCGACGTGGTCGGTGGTGGGCACCGCCCCCGCCGGCCTGGCGGTCGACGCGGGCACCGGCCGCCTGACCTGGGCCCCGCGGCGGGCCGGCTCCACCGACGTGCGCGTGCAGGCCTGCACCTGGGGCAGCCGGCAGTGCGGCCACAGCACCCTGCGCCTCACCGCCCGGGCGACGACCCCCGGCGTCCCGCGCGAGGCGGCGGCCGGCGCGGGCGAGCGCAGCGCCACCGTCTCCTGGCGGCCCCCCGCCACCGACGGCGGCTCCGCCGTGACCGGTTACGCGGTGACGACCCTGCTCGACGGCGCCCCCGCCGGGGCACCGGTGGCCGTCGCGGCCGGGGACACCTCCGCCCTCGTGCGGGACCTGCTGCCGGGCAGGTCCTACTCGTTCACCGTCGCGGCGCGGAACGCCGCCGGGACCGGCGCCCCGGCCGCCACGGCCCCGGTGGTGCCCACCGCGCGCCCCGTCGTCGACGACCCCGGCGCCATCGCCGGCACCGTGGGGAGCACCACCTCCCGGGTCCTCACCGCCGGGCCCGCGCAGGCGGCGCTCACCTGGTCGGTGACCGGCACGGCCCCCGCCGGGCTGTCGCTGGAGGGCTCCGGCGCGCTGACGTGGGCGCCGCGGGCGACCGGGACGGGCAGCGTGGAGGTGCGGGCGTGCGGCGCCGGCGGCCTGTGCGGCTCCCGCACGCTCACCCTCACCGCGACGGCCGTCCCCGGCGCGCCGACCGCGGTGGACGCCGGCCCCGGCGAGCGCAGCGCGAGGGTCTCCTGGGAGCCGCCCGCCGACGACGGCGGCACGCCCGTCACCGGCTACGTCCTGACCACCCTCGTCGACGGCTCCGCCGACGGCGCCACCACCGCGGTGCCCGCGGGGACCAGGACGGTGCTGGTCACCGGGCTGCGCGCGGGCGTGGCGCACCGGTTCACCGTCGCCGCGCGCAACGCCGCCGGCACCGGCGAGCCCTCGCCGGCCACCGGGGCGGTCGTGCCGACGGCCCCGCCCGCCGCGCCCGTCCCGACGCCGACGGCGGCGCCGACCGGCACCCCCGTGCCCACGCCGACGGTGACGACCCCCGTCCCGACCCCGAGCACCACCGCCGTCCCGACGCCGAGCACCACCGCCGTCCCGACGCCGAGCACCACCGCCGTCCCGACGCCGAGCACCACCGCCGTCCCGACGCCGAGCACCACCGCCGTCCCGACGCCGAGCACCACCGCCGTCCCGACGCCGACGCCGACGCCGACGCCGACCACCGTTCCCGTCCCGGCACCCACGCCGACGACCGCGGTCCCGACGCCGACGGTGAGCACCCCGGCGACCGGTCCGGCCCCGGTCCCGGTCCGCGGGCCGGTGCGGGCCCCGACCGGGACACCCGCGAGCGCACCGGCGCCCCGGCCCTCCCCCGCGCCGGCCACCGGGGCCCGCCCGGGCACGCCCGGCGCCACCCGCGCGACCGCCGCACCCAGCGTCACCCGCCGGCCGGCGGCGCGGCCCACGTCCTCCGCGGCCCACGTCCCCGCGGCCCCCGCCACCGCGGCGCCCGGCCGCACCACCGGCCCCACCACCGGCCCCACCAGCACCGCGAGCGGCGCGGCGGTGCCCACCGCCGGCTCCCCCGGTCCGGGCACCGGCGCCACGGCGGGCGGGACCACGACGGGCGGGCCGGGGCTGCGCGGGGCCGTCGCCGCCGCCGCCCGCACGATCGCCACGGTGGGGGTGGCGGTGGTCCGGCACGCCCAGTACCCGGCGGGCCTGCTGCTGCTGGCGCTGCTGTTCCTGCTCGTGCAGCACCGCATCGACCGGGACGACCCCAAGCTCGCGCTGGCGCCCCTGCGCCCGGACCCGGAGACCCCCTTCCCGCCCGCCCGCCCCGACACCCGCCCCGACACCCGCGCAGCCCGCCGCGCCGGAGGAGACCGCTGATGGCACCACGAGACCGGCAGCACGGGTCCGGCAGCCTCGTCCCGCTGGCCGAGCGCCTGCTGTGGTCCACGCTGCTGCGCGCCGGCCTGGCCGGCCTGGTGGCCGCCGGCCAGCTCACCGGCGCGGCACCGGCCGCGGGCGCCGGCCACGCCCTGGCCGTGCTGGGGGTGCTGTACCTGGGCGTCTCGCTGGCGGTGGCGCTGTGCGCGCGCACGTCGCGCGCGGTGGCCCGGGTGGCGCTGGACACCGCCCTGGTCGTGGACAGCGCGGCGCTGGCGGCCGCCTGGCACCTGCTGGGCTCACCGGCGGCGGTGACGCTGCTGTTCTCCTTCCACGCCGGGGCGGTGAGCCTGCTGGCCTCGTTCCGCACGGGCGTGAAGGTGGCGCTGATGCACTCGCTGGCGGTGCTGTGCGTGCTGCAGGCCGAGCTCGTCGGGGTGCTGCCCGCCCCGCCGGGGGCGGCCGCGTTCCCGGCCGGCTACCTGGCGTTCCTGGTGCCCGTGTGGGCGGCGGCGCTGGGCACCGCGGCGTTCGCCGCCGTCAACGAGCGCGAGCTGCGCCGGCGCCGCTACGACGCCGAGGCCCTGCAGCGGCTGCTGGGCGACGTCAGCGCCGCCGAGGACGCCGGGGAGGTGGCCGCCGCGCTGGCGGTCTTCGCGGGCGAGGAGCTGCCGGCCCGGCGCGCCCTGGTGGTGCTGGAGGCGCCCGGCGGCGCGGGCCCGGGCCTGGCGGTGCGCTGGGAGGCCGGGCGGGTGACCACCTCGCCGGGCGCACCGCCCGGCGGTGCCGGGGCGCTGCTGACGGGCACCGGGCCCGGGGACGAGCCGGCCCTGGCGCGCGGCCTGGACGAGCGCGCGGACGGGTGGCTGGCGGCCCTGCTGCCCGGTGCGCGCGGCGTCGTGGTGGTGCCCCTGCCGGTGCCGGACGCGCGCGGCTGGCTGGTGCTGGACCTGGACCGGCAGCGCGGCGTGGCGCGGCGGCTGCTGTCCACGGCGCGCCACGCCGCCTCGCACACGGGCATCGCCCTGGGGCGGGCCGCGGCCGTGGCGGCCCTGCGGCGGGCCGCGGCCGTCGACGGGCTGACGGGGGTGGCGAACCGGCGCACGCTGGACCAGCGGCTCGACGCCGAGCTGGCGCGCGCCGCAGCCTCCAGCTCGCCCGTCGCGGTGGCGCTGGTGGACCTGGACCACTTCAAGGCCGTCAACGACGACCTGGGGCACCAGGCCGGCGACGAGGCGCTGCGCACCGCCGCGCACGCGCTGCGGGCGGCGGCCCGCGAGGGCGACCTCGTGGCCCGCTACGGCGGTGAGGAGTTCGCCGTGCTCCTGCCGGGCACGGGCACCGAGACCGCCCTGGAGGTCGCCGAGCGGCTGCGGGCGGCCGTCGCGGCGGGCACGAACCCGCCGGTGACGTGCAGCATCGGGGTGGCCGCCTCCCCCCGCGCCGCCGGTGCGGGCGCGCGCGCCGCGGAGCTGCTGCGGGCGGCCGACGGGGCGCTGTACGCCGCCAAGCGCGGCGGCCGGGACCGCTGCGCGGCCGCACCGCCCGCGGCGCGCGAGGAGGACACCGGCGCCCTGGTGGCCGGGGGGTGACACCGGCGCCCGCGCGCCGCGGGGCACCGCCGGGCTCGCGCGGGCTCGGGCGGGCTCAGGCGGCCCGGCGCCCGGGGTCCGCGACGGCGGGCACCCGCGCGGCGATCGGGACGACGGGGCTCTCGGCGGGGCTCTCGGCGGGGCTCTCGGCGGGGCTCTCGGCGGGGCTCTCGGCGGGGCGGGGCGCGGCGGCGCGCTCGCGCGGGTCGTGCAGGTCGTGCAGGTCGTGCAAGTCGTGCAAGTCGTGGAGACCGCGCGGGTCGTGCGCCGGCGCGGCCCGGCGGTGCGCCCGGCGCAGCAGCGCCGCGCCCGTCAGGGCGCCGACGGCGACGAGGGCGCCGGCGCCGGGACCGGTGTGCGCGTAGGCGACCAGGGAGGCGAGCAGGCCGCCGGCGGGCAGGGCGGTGGCCAGCACCGGCGGCAGCCGCGGCGCGCTCGGCGCGGCGGGGTCGGGCTGCGGGGCGGGGCTGGTGCTCACGGGGACGGTTCCTCCGGGTGGGCGCGACGCGGGCGCCCCCGGGGCGGGACGCGGCCCCAGTCTGGGCCGCGGCCACGCTGAGCGGTCGGATCAGCACTGCGCGTCACCCGCGCGGCGGCGGCGCACCCCCCGGACGGCTCACCGCCGCGGCGGCGGGCTCCCCGGGCCCCCCGCTGCGCCGGTGCCGGCGAGCACGCGGCGGCGGTCGTCGGTGTCGCGGGCGGTCAGCCGCGCGGCGTCCAGCGCCTGCAGCAGCGGCAGCGCCACCCGCCGGGAGGTCCCCAGCGCCCGGCGCGCCTCGCTGGCGGTGAACGGCTGCGGCAGCCGCGCCAGCTCCACCGCGGCGCGGCGCAGCGCCCCCGGGGCGAGCACCACGCCCTCGGCGACGCGCTCCAGGCGCCCGGCGCGCAC
This sequence comes from Kineococcus gurbantunggutensis, assembly GCF_050871925.1. NCBI lineage: Bacteria > Bacillati > Actinomycetota > Actinomycetes > Kineosporiales > Kineosporiaceae > Kineococcus > Kineococcus gurbantunggutensis. The sequence continues at coordinate 13,110 of NZ_JBJLSG010000033.1, read as the reverse complement.
GGCGGCGGCGAGCTCGGCGCGCCCCAGGCCCAGCTCGCGCAGGCGCTCGGCGTCGGGGGCGGCGAACGGCTGCGCCGAGACGTCGGCCAGGACGGCCTCGACGGCGCGCGCCACGCGCGCGGGGAGCTGCTCGGTGGCCGCGCCGGCCACGACGCGGCCCTCGGCCACCCGCAGGGCCGCGCGCGCGGCGGCCCGGGCGACGACGACCTGCACGAGGGAGCGCTCGGGCAGCCCGAGGGCGCGGCGGGCCTCCTCCAGCGGCACGCCCGGGTGCAGGGGGTCGGCGGCGTCGTGCGCGGCGACGAGGGCGGCGAGCCGCTCGCCGAGCTGCTCCGGCAGCCCGGGGGCAGTGTGCCAGTCCCCCGCCACCGGCACCGAGCGCACCGGCACGCCCATGGCCCGCAGCTGCGCGCCGCGCACGACGCGGCGGCGTCGCAGCTCGGAGGCCTCGTCGGGCTCGCCGTGCAGGTCGCGCAGGTCCGCCAGGCGGGCGGCGGCCGCCCCGCGCCGGCGCAGCGCGGGCGGGCGCACGTCGAGCACGACGCCGGCGCCGAGGACGAGGTGGCGGGCGGGGTCGCGCAGCAGCAGGCGGTCGCCGAGCACCAGCGGCAGCGGCGCGTCCAGGCGCAGCCGCACCAGCAGGTCGTCGCCGTCGGCGCCCAGCGGGCGCGGGCGGGCGGGCACGGCGGCGGAACCGGCGTGCACGACGAGCTGCGCGGGCAGCTCGCCGGGCCGCCGCGCGGCGCCGGGGCAGCGCACGTCCACCACGTCGGTGCGCACGGACCACCCCGGGGTGAGCAGGGCGTCGCCGCGGGCGACCTCGCCGCGCTCGACGCCGCGCAGGTTCACCGCCACGCGCGCCACCGCGCCCACCTCGGTGCGCTCGCGCTCCAGGCTCTGCAGGCCGCGCACCCGCACCCGGCGCGCGCCGGCGGCGGTGGCCAGCTCCAGCTCGTCGCCGGTGCGCAGCGCGCCGGCGCCCAGGGTGCCGGTGACGACGGTGCCGGCGCCGCGGATCGTGAACGCGCGGTCCACCCACAGCCGCACCGGCGCGGCGGCGTCGGGGGCGGGCACCGCGGCGAGCACGCCGGCCAGGGCGCGGCGCACCTCGTCCAGGCCGGCGCCGGTCACGGTGCTGCACACCGCGGCGGGCACCTCGCCCAGGGAGGTGGCGGCGACCTCGGCGCGCGCGGCGGCCAGCGCGGGCGCGGGGTCGGCCAGGTCGGCGCGGGTGACGACGAGCAGCCCGTGCCGCACGCCGAGGGCGTCCAGGGCGGCGAGGTGCTCGGCGGACTGCGGCATCCAGCCGCCGTCGGCGGCCACGACGAGCAGCGCCACCGGCACGGGCCCGACGCCGGCGAGCATCGTGGGCACGAAGGAGGCGTGCCCGGGCACGTCGACGAACGCGACCGTGCCGGCCCCGGGGACCTGCGCCCACGCGAAGCCCAGGTCGATGGTCAGCCCGCGGCGCTTCTCCTCGGCGAGCCGGTCGGGGTCGGTGCCGGTCAGGGCCCGCACCAGGCTGGACTTGCCGTGGTCGACGTGCCCGGCGGTGGCGACGACGTGCACGTCAGGCCCCCGTCCCGGTCGCGGCGGGCGCGCCGACGCCGAGCGCGCCTACGCCGCCGCGGGCGCGCAGCACCGCGGCGGCGACCTCCGCGTCGTGCGCGGGCGGCACGCAGCGCAGGTCCAGCAGCAGCCGGCCGCGCTCGACGCGGCCCACGACGGGAGGCTCGCCCAGGCGCAGCGGCACGGCCAGCGCCTCGTCGAGGGCGACCGCCACGGAGGCCAGCTCCACGCCGGGCGCGCCGCCGCCGCCGACGACGGCCGCGGCCTCGACGACGCCGGCGTCCACCCCGGCCGCGCGCAGCGAGCCGGCCAGCGCGCCGCAGCGCTCGCGCAGGGCGGCCGGGTCGGCGTGCAGGGCGTCGCGGGTGGGGGTGCTGCCGCTGCGCAGGGTGGCCTCCAGCGCGGCCAGGGTGAGCTTGTCCACGCGCAGCGCGCGCGCCAGCGGGTGCCGGCGCAGCCGCTCGACGAGGTCGGCGCGCCCGAGCAGCAGCCCGGCCTGCGGGCCGCCGAGCAGCTTGTCGCCGCTGGCGGTGACGAGGTCGGCGCCGGCGGCCAGGGCGGTGGCGGCGTCGGGCTCGCCGGGCAGCAGCGGCTCGGGGCGCAGCAGCCCGGAGCCGGTGTCGACGACGACGGGCACCCCCAGCCCGGTCAGCCCGGCGGGCTCGACGCCGGCGGTGAAGCCGGTGACGACGAAGTTGGAGGGGTGGACCTTGAGGACCATGCCGGTGTCCGGGCCGACCGCGGCGGCGTAGTCGGCGCGGGTGGTGCGGTTGGTGGTGCCGACCTCGCGCAGCCGCGCGCCGGTGGAGACCAGCAGGTCGGGCAGGCGGAACCCGTCGCCGATCTCGACCATCTCGCCGCGGCTGACGACGACCTCGCGGCCGGCGGCCAGGGCGGTGGCGGCCAGCACGAGGGCGGCGGCGCCGTTGTTGACGACGTGCACGTCGCCCGCCTCGGGCACGGCCCCGGCCAGGGCGGCCAGGGCGCCGCGGCCGCGGCGGGCGCGCCGGCCGGTGGCCAGGTCCATCTCCACGTCGGTGGCGCCGGCGGCGGTGACCACGGCGTCGACGGCGGCCGGGGCGAGCTGGGCGCGCCCGAGGTTGGTGTGCAGGACGGTGCCGGTGGCGTTGAGCACGCGGCGCACGGTGGAGGGGGCGGGCAGGGCGGCGAGCACGGCGGGCACGACGTCGCCGGGGGCGACCTCGCCGGCGCGCACCCGGCCCTGCACCTCGCGCACGACCGCCTTGACGGCGTCGCGCCCGCGGGCGGCGACGGCCCCGGCGAGCTCGGGGGCGGTGAGGACGGCGTCGGTGCGGGGCACGGCGCGGCGCGGGTCGGGCACGGTGGCCGAACCTACCCCCGCCCCCCGGCGCCCGCCCGCGGCCGGGTGCGCGCGGCCGGGTGCCCGCACGGGTGCGCGCGCTGGCGGAGGCGGATGGGAATCGAACCCACCTGACCGAGGTGCTCGGTCACGTCGGTGTTGAAGACCGCGGGGGCCACCAGGCACCCGTACGCCTCCCCGTCAGCGCGCGGGGCACAGCCTGCCACACGCCGCGCCCTGGCCTACGGTGAGCGCCGTGACGGTCATCGAGGGCAACCAGGGCGTGCGCCTGACGCAGTACGCCCACGGCGGCGGCTGCGCCTGCAAGATCCCCCCGGGGGAGCTGGAGGAGATGGTGGCGGGGCTGACCCCGCCGGCCTCCGGCGACCTGGTGGTGGGCGTGGGCGACGACGCGGCGGTGGTGCGCCTGCGCGGTGGCACCGCCGTCATCGCGACGGCGGACTTCTTCACCCCCGTCGTCGACGACGCCTACGCGTTCGGGCGCATCGCGGCGACGAACGCCCTCTCGGACGTGTACGCGATGGGCGGCACGCCGCTGGTGGCGGTGAACCTGCTGGGCTGGCCGCGCGGGGTGCTGCCGGTGGAGCTGGCGCGCGAGGTGCTGCGCGGCGGCGCGGACGCCGCGGCCGCGGCGGGCTGCCACCTCGGCGGCGGGCACAGCATCGACGACCCGGAGCCGAAGTACGGCATGGCGGTGACCGGCACCGGCGACCCCGAGCGGCTGCTGCGCGGCGACGCGGCGGTGGCGGGGGTGCCGATCACGCTGACCAAGCCGCTGGGGCTGGGGGTGCTCAACAACCGGCACAAGCAGACCGGGGAGTTCTTCGAGGAGGCGGTGGCGGTGATGACGACGCTGAACGCCGACGCCTCCGCGGCCGCCCTGGCGTCCGGGGCGCGCTGCGCCACGGACGTGACCGGTTTCGGCCTGCTGGGGCACCTGCACGAGGTGGCGCGCGCCAGCGGGGTGACGGCGGTGGTGGACGCCGCGGCCGTGCCGTACGTGGCGGGTGCGCGCGAGTCGCTGGCCGCGGGGTTCGTGCCCGGCGGCAGCCGCCGCAACCTGGACTGGGTGCGCCCGCACCTGGACGCCGGGGCCGCCGGCGAGGACGAGCTGGTGCTGCTGGCGGACGCGCAGACCTCCGGCGGGCTGCTGGTGGCCGGGGAGGTGCCCGGGTACCCGGTGGTCGGCGAGTTCGTGCCCGCCCGGGGCGGCACCACCCTCGTGGTGCGCTGAGGGTCCCGCGGGGTCAGCGCGGGCGGTGCGCCTCGCCGGCCGCGCGGGGGGCGCCGGTGGTGCCGGAGGCGTCGGAGCCGGCCGCCGGCGCGGCCTGGGCGGGCGGGGCGCCGCGCAGGTACAGGTACCAGTAGGCGACGCCCACGAACAGCGTGCCGCCGACGACGTTGCCCAGGCCGGCGAACAGCCAGTTGCCGAGGATGTCGCCCCAGCCGATGCCGGGGGTGCCCACCCAGTACGCCGCGGGCAGGAAGAACATGTTCGCCACGACGTGGTCGAAGCCCAGGGCGACGAACGCGGTGATGGGGAAGAAGATCGCCAGGATCTTCCCGGCGATGTCCTCGGCGGCGATGGACATCCACACGCCCAGGCACACCAGCCAGTTGCAGCCGATGGCGCGCAGGAAGATCGAGCCGTTGGACTCGGTGAGGGCCTTGCCGGTGGCGATGCCGGAGAGCCGCTCGAAGGAGGCGGCGGCCGCGCTGCCCTCGGGCGAGCCGGGGCCGCCGATGATCCCGGTGTGCGCGGCGAAGACGTAGGCCACGAACAGCGAGCCGATCAGGTTGGCGACGAGGACCACGCCCCAGTTCAGCCCCAGGCGCCCGAGGGTGGCGCGCTGCTTGAGCAGGGCCATGGGCACCAGCGCCATGTTGCCGGTGAGCAGCTCCGCCCCGGCCACCAGCACCAGGACCAGCCCCATGCTGAACACCGCGCCGGTGAGCAGGGTGGTCACCCCGCCCCAGATCGCCGGGTCGAGCCCGGCGGTCACGTCCACGGCCAGCAGGCCGGCGAAGGCGATGTACGCGCCGGCGAGGAAACCGCCGACGAGCATCTTGCCCACGGGGAGGTGGGCCTTCTTCTCCCCCGCCACGACGGCGGCGGCGGCGATCTGGTCGGGCGTCTTGTACGCCACGGTCCCTCCCGGTGCTCTACGCGCGGCCCGCCGGGGCGCGCTCGTCCTCGGCGGTGTGGTCGCCCTGGCCGTGGGCGCCGCGCTGGCGCAGCCGTTCCCGCTGCGGGACGACGACGTACTTGGGGTCCTTGGTCGAGGCGACCCCGGCCTCGAAGACGGCCATGCGGGTCAGGAACGAGCCGGTGAGCAGGCTCGCGCCGGCCAGCGCGGACAGCGCGCGCGAGCGGCGGCCCAGGAGCGCGCCGACGGCGCCGGCGGCGGTGAGCGCGCGCGCCGCCGTCAGGAACCGCCCCGGCCGGCCGAGGTGGAACGGCTCGCTGACGACCCCGTGCCCGGACTCCATGCGGTGGGCGGCCGCCAGCTCCACGGTGGCACCGATCACGGCCGCCCGGGCCGCGGCGCCGTTCTGCGCCACGGGGGCGAGCACCAGGCCGGCGCCGGCCCCCGCGGCGAGCGCGCTGCCGCCGAAGACGAACGGCAGCTCGCGGTAGGGCTCGTGCCAGCTGGGCACGGCGGTGTCCGCGAAGAGGACGGCGGTGTAGGTGGCCAGCAGCGGCGCGGTCAGCGCCGCCCCGGCCCCGGCCGCCGACCCCAGCGGCCGGGTCAGGCGGCGCGCCAGGCCCAGCAGGCCGTGGCGGGGCAGCAGCGGTCCGATCTCGGAGACGGCGGCGGCACCGCACAGCGGACCGAAGGCGGACAGGATCCACGTGCCCACCGACATCGGCGAGGTCGGCTTGGCGATGCGGAGCATGTTGTAGAACCGCTCGGGCCGGCCGAGGTCGATGATGAGGAAGTAGGCGCTGGCGCCGACGGCGCCCAGGGACGTCACGCGCAGCGCCCGCCGGGCGGCGACGTCGCCGTGCAGGTCGGCCACCGCGGCGAGCATGGAGGAGCCGGCCGCCAGGCCGCCGGTGAACAGGTAGTAGGCGATGTCGTGCGTCCACACCGGCGGCTTGAGCACGGCGCGGCCGTAGTAGGAGCGGAACTCCGCGTCGGGCACGACGGCGTTGGCGTCGCCGCGGCGCTTGCGGCCCTTGCGCTCCCCGCGCGAGCCCATGCCGGCGTCCCACATGCGCGCGGCCTGCCCGCCGACGGGGTCGGTGCCGCTGACGTGCTCGGACCCGGGCTGGCCCGGCTGGTGCGGGGTGCGCTGGGAGGGGCGGGGGTCCTCCTGGCGGAAGCCCTTCAGCTGGGGGGGCTCGGAGCTCATCGCCGGCCCACCGCCGCCGCGAGCGCGCCGAGCACCATGAACCCGGCGGCGGCGGCCATGTGCCTGTACATCGAGGGCAGGTCGCGGGTGGTGACCACCGGGTCCGGCGGCAGGCCGTACACCTCGGGCTCGTCGAGCAGCAGGAAGAACGCGCCGTCGCCGCCGACCCCGTCGTCGGGGTCGTGCCCGTACAGGCGGGCCTCGGTGACCCCGACGTCGTGCAGCTGCTGGCGGCGCCGCTCGGCGCGCTCGCGCAGCTCGTCGAGGTCGCCGAACTGGATCGACTCCGTCGGGCACGCCTTGGCGCACGCCGGGGTCTGGTCCTCGCCGAGGCGGTCGTAGCACAGCGTGCACTTCCAGGCCCGGCCGTCCTCCTCGCGCTTGTCGATGACGCCGTAGGGGCAGGCGGAGACGCAGTACCCGCAGCCGTTGCAGATGTCCTCCTGCACGACGACGGTGCCGAACTCGGTGCGGAACAGCGATCCGGTGGGGCACACGTCCAGGCATGCGGCGTGCGTGCAGTGCTTGCAGACGTTGGACATCATCAGCCAGCGCACGTCCTGCCGGCCCTGCCGGTCGGGCACCGCGGCCGGTGCGAGCATCCCCGGCATCCCGAGGAACTGCCCCGACCGCTCCTCCGTGCCCGCCGTGGCCGCCGGGGCGGCGCCGCTGCCGCAGCCCCCGCCGCCGCTGCCGCAACCGCAGCCGCCGGACTGCGCCGCGGCGACGTCCGCCAGGGGCTGCCCGCCGGGGACGCCGGTGCCCAGCCGCGACGCCTCGTCGAAGACGTCGACCCCCGCGGCGATCACGTCCTGCTGCAGCGCTTCGGAGGACGCACCGGTCGCGGCGGCGGCGAACGGGGAGGACTGGTTGCCGATCGGGCGCGACTGCTCGATGAACGCGACGGCGCGCCAGGAGTCGGCCCCCAGGCCGCCGGTGTTGTCGTAGGACATGCCGAGCAGGTCGATGCCGTCCTCCGGCACCATGTTCCACTCCTTGCACGCCACCTCGCAGGCCTTGCAGCCGATGCAGACGGAGGTGTCGGTGAAGAAGCCCTTGCGCGGCGGGGGGTCCACGTACCCGGCGTCGCGCGCCGGGTCGTCGAGCCTGCCGTAGAGGCTGGTGGAGCCGATCTTCAGGCCCTGGGCCATCAGTCCCCCTCGAGGGTCGTGTCGGGGTGCCCGTCGAGGACGACCGGTTCGACACCGTGCTGCTGCGGCTGTCCCGGGCGGGAGCGGACGTCGTGGCGCACGCTGAGGACCTTGTCCATGTCCTCGGCCCGGTGCCCGGTGCCGGTGGGCGTGGAACCCGCCATCGCCTGCTCGGTGCGGGTCTTGCCCTGCGGGTCGATCATCTCCGAGGTCACCGCGACGGCGCCGGAGGACATCGTCACCGCACCGCGCACGCGGTAGGAGTCGATGAGCTCGAGCACGTCCCGGCCGCGCGGGCGGCGCCCGGCGCGCACGTCGCAGGTGCCGGCCTTGAACTCCTGGATGTGGACGTTGGGGTCCAGCGTCAGGTGCGCGAGGTCGTTGACCACGTCGCCGGTCGTCAGACCGCCCTGGCCCCAGTGGTACGGCAGCCAGACCTGGTGCACGACGTCGTCCTGGACGCGCAGCGGCGCCAGCCGGTCGGTGACCATGACGCGCGCCTCCACCACGGCGCGGGCCGTGATGACGTGCGCCCAGCCCATGTGCTCCAGACCGCGCTGCGCCGCCAGCTCCGGGGAGACCTCCATGAACAGCGCCGGCTGCAGCTCCGCGAGGTAGGGCAGGTAGCGGCTCATGCCCCCGGCCGTGTGGTGCTCGGTCATCCGCGAGGTGAACCACACGAAGGGGAACACCTCGCTGCCGCGCTCGGGCGGGCTGGGGTGCACCTGGTTGAGGTGGTTGGTGTAGATCTCCCGGGCCGGGTTCGCCTGCTGGGTGTAGACGGTGTTGCGGAACGGCGACTCGGCCGGCTCGTAGTGCGCCGGCAGCGGGCCGTCCACGACGCCCTTGGGCGCGTACAGCCACCCCTTGCCGTCGGACTGCATGATGAACGGGTCGTCGCCGGCGATGGCCTCCACGCCGGTCGCGCCCCGCGGGGGGCGGTACGACGGCGGCTTGGTCAGCTCGAAGTCGGGCACGTCGTCACCGGTCCAGCGCCCGGCGTCCTCGTCCCACCACACCAGCGCCTTGCGCTCGCTCCACGGCTTGCCGTCCGGGTCGGCCGAGGCGCGGTTGTAGAGCATCCGCCGGTTCATCGGCCAGGCCCAGCCCCACTCGGGGGCGTGCAGCGACTGCTCGCGCCCGGGCTTGCGGCGCGCGGCCTGGTTGACGCCCTCGGCGTAGACGCCCGAGTAGATCCAGCAGCCGCTGGAGGTGGAGCCGTCGGCCTTCAGCGCGGTGTAGCCGGGCAGCAGCTCACCGGTCGAGGTGTCGTAGCCGTTGATCTCCTTGAGCACGTCCTCGGAGCTGGGCTCCTGCTCCTCGCCGTGCACCGGGTAGTCCCAGGCGACCTTCTGCAGCAGGGCGTCGCGCGGGTCGGTGGAGCCGGCCAGCTTCTCGCGCATGCGGCGACCCAGGTGGTAGAAGAACCACAGCTCGCTGGTGGCGTCGCCCGGCGGGTTGACCGCCTTCTCGCGCCACTGCAGCAGCCGCTGGGTCTGCGTGAAGGTGCCCTCCTTCTCCACGTGGGAGGCGGCGGGCATGAAGAACACCTCGGTGCGGCACTCCTCCGGGACGATCTCGCCCGTCTCGACCTCGGGGGCGTCCTTCCAGAACGTCGCGCTCTCGATCATCACGAGGTCGCGCACGACCAGCCAGTCCAGGTTGGCCATGCCCAGGCGCTGGGCGCGGCCGTTGGCCGAGCCGACCGCCGGGTTCTGCCCCAGGAGGAAGTACCCGAAGATCTTGCCGCCCTCGATCATGTCCATGACCTGGCCGTAGGTGCCGTGGTCACCGTTGATGCGGGGCAGGGAGTCGAACAGGTAGTCGTTCTCGGCCGTGGCCTCGTCCCCGAAGTAGGCCTTGAGCAGGCTCACCGTGTAGGCATCCGCGTTGGCCCAGAACCCCTTCTGGTTCGTGCCCTTGATCGAGTCGACGTAGGTCTTCAGGTCGGGGTGCCGCTCGGCGTGCGGCATCTGCAGGTAGCCCGGCAGCAGGTTGTACAGGGTCGGGATGTCCGTGGAGCCCTGGATCGAGGCGTGCCCGCGCAGCGCCATGACGCCGCCGCCGGGACGGCCCATGTTGCCCAGCAGCAGCTGCAGGATCGCGCCGGTGCGGATGTACTGCACGCCCGTGCCGCGCTGGGTCCAGCCGACGCTGTAGACGAGCGCACCGGTCTTCTCCCGGCCCGAGTTGGTGATCCACGCCTCGGCGACCTCCTCGAAGACGTCCTGCGGCACGCCGCAGACCTCCTCGACCATCTCCGGGGTGTAGCGGGCGAAGTGGCGCTTGAGGACCTGGAACACGCAGCGGGGGTCCTGCAGCGTCTCGTCGCGCTGGATCTTCTCGTGGTCCACGGACGCGCCGCCCGAGCCCAGTGCGTGCCCGGACTCGCTGTCGCGCGACTCGGCGGTCTCCTCCTCCTCGTCGCCGTGCTCCTCGGAGCCGGCGTACTGCCACGAGGACGTGTCGTAGGAGCGCGTCTCGGAGTCGAAGCCGGAGAACAGGCCGTCGAGGTCCTCGGTGTCCCGGAAGTCCTCGCTGATGATCCACGAGGCGTTCGTGTAGGCGAGCACGTACTCGCGGAAGTCGCGCTCCTGCGTCAGGACGCGGTTGATGATCGCCCCGAGGAACACGATGTCGGTGCCGGTGCGGATCGGGACGTAGGTGTCCGCGAGCGCGCTGGTCCGCGTGAACCGGGGGTCGATGTGGATGACCTTGGCCCCGCGCGCCTTGGCCTCCATCACCCACTGGAACCCGACCGGGTGGCACTCGGCCATGTTCGAGCCCTGGATGATGATCACATCGGCGTTGCTCAGGTCCTGCAGGTCACCGGTGGCCCCACCGCGACCGAACGAGGCACCCAGACCGGGCACCGTGGCGGAGTGTCAAATGCGCGCCTGGTTCTCCACCTGGATCGCGCCCATGGCGGTGAACAGCTTCTTGATGAGGTAGTTCTCCTCGTTGTCCAGCGTGGCGCCACCCAGGCTGGCGATCCCCATCGTGCGGTTGAGCTTGTTGCCGTTCTCGTCGGCGTCCTGCCAACCTCGGCGGCGCGCGTCGATCACCCGGTCGGTGATCATCTCCATCGCCGTCTCGAGGTCCAGGTCGGTCCACTCGGTGGCGTACGGGGCGCGGTACTTGATGCCCGTCTGCCGCGAGTCGCCGTTGACGAGCTGCTCGCTGGCCGAGCCCTTGGGGCACAGCCGGCCGCGCGAGTGCGGGCTGTCGGGGTCCCCCTCGATCTGCACGACGCGCTCGTCCTTGACGTACACGCGCTGGCCGCAGCCCACGGCGCAGTACGGGCACACGGACTTGGCGACCCGGTCGGCGGTGGCCGTGCGGGGCGTCAGGGACCTGGACCGCTTGGACTGGGTCGCGGCACCGCGCCCCAGCGGGTCGTCGCCCGTCAGCTGCCGGTAGACCGGCCACCCTTCGATGAAGGTCTTGAGACCCATGGCGGGGACCTTACGGCAGGTTCCGGTGGCGGGCACGCCCAGCCCGCGACAGCGTGTCCGGCGACAGCAGACACGACGGAGGAGGCAGCCCCGTGGCAGTGCCCACGATCACGCTCAACGACGGCCGCGAGATCCCCCAGCTGGGCTTCGGCGTCTTCCAGATCGACCCCGCCGACACCGCGCGCGCCGTGCGGACCGCGCTGGAGGTCGGCTACCGGCACATCGACACCGCCGAGATGTACGGCAACGAGAAGGAGGTCGGCCAGGGCGTGCGCGACGCCGGCCTGGACCGCGCCGACGTCTGGATCACCAGCAAGCTCAACAACGGCTTCCACGAGCCCGACGCCGCCCGCCGGGCGATCGACGGCTCCCTGGCCGCGCTGGACACCGACTACCTGGACCTCTTCCTCATCCACTGGCCGCTGCCGACCCTGTACGGCGGCGACTACGTCTCCACCTGGAAGGTGCTGGAGGAGGCCCACGCCGACGGCCGGCTGAGGTCCATCGGCGTGTCGAACTTCCAGCCCGCCCACCTGCAGCGCCTGCAGGACGAGGCCACGGTGGTGCCGGCGGTGAACCAGATCGAGGTGCACCCCTACTTCACCAACGAGGAGGCCCGCGCGGCCAGCGCCCAGCGGCAGATCGCCGTGGAGGCGTGGTCGCCCATCGCCCAGGGCGCCGTGCTGGACGACCCGGTGCTCACCGGGATCGCGCAGCGGCTGGGCAGGAGCCCCGCCCAGGTGACGCTGCGCTGGCACGTCGAGCGCGGCGACATCGTCTTCCCCAAGTCCTCCACCCCCTCGCGGATGGAGGAGAACTTCGCCCTGTTCGACTTCGAGCTCACCGGCGAGGACGTCGCCGCGATCTCGGCGCTCGACAAGGGCGAGGAGGGCCGCACCGGCCCGAACCCGGACACCTTCGACTACGTGCCCGACTGATCCACCCTCGCCCCGGGACGGCCGCCGCGCTAGGTTGCGGGCGCCGTCCCGGGGCGTCCAGCAGCGCGCGCCCGCGGTGACACCCAGGACCCCGCGACGAGGAGCCCCCGTGCCCCCCACCGACCCGCCGGGCGCTGCCCCCGCGGTCCCCGTGCCCACCCGCGGTCCCGGGCGCGCCGCCGTCGCCGGCGTCGCGCTCTTCGTGCTGGTGGCCGCCGGCCTGCTGCTGTGGTCGAAGTGGCTGCCCTACGCCGGCCGCGTCGGCGAGCTGCGCAGCAGCCACGCGTGGTCGGGCGCCTCCGTGGTGGCCTCCGCGGGCATCGAGCCGGGCTCGGGCCCCAGCGCGGCCGCCGGGTGGGCCTTCACCCGCGTGTACTTCGCCGCGGTGTGGAAGGCGCTGCTCGCCGGCGTCGTCATCGCCGCGGCCGTGCGCACGCTGGTGCCGCGGCGCTGGCTGCTGGGCCTGCTGCAGCGCCGTCGCAGCTCCTCCAGCGCGGTGGTCGGCGGGCTGCTGTCCACGCCGTCGATGATGTGCACCTGCTGCACCGCGCCGGTCGCCTCCGCCCTGCGCCGCAGCGGCGCCCCCACCGCCGGGGTCGTGGCCTACTGGCTGGGCAACCCGCTGCTGAACCCGGCGGTGCTGGTCTTCCTGCTCCTGGTGGCCCCCTGGCAGTGGGCGGCGGTGCGCCTGCTGGTGGGCGTCCTCGTCGTGGTGGCCGGCAGCGTCCTGGTGGCCCGCCTGGCCGGTGAGCGCGTCGAGGCCGACGCCGCGCGGGTGGCGACGGCCGCCGCGGACGACCCGGGCCCGCGCGGGTTCCCCGCGGCGCTGGCGCGCACGGCCCTGCTGATCGTGCCCGAGTACCTCGTCGTCGTCTTCGCGGTGGGCACCTTCAGCGGCTGGCTGTTCCCGCTGGGCGAGTCCGCCCGCTCCTGGGGGGTGCTGGCGGTGCTCGTGGCGGTGGTGCTGGGCACGCTGCTGGTGGTGCCCACCGCCGGGGAGGTGCCGCTGGCGCAGGGCCTGGCCACCGCCGGCTTCGGCGGCGCCGTGGTCGGCGCCCTGCTCGTGGTGCTGCCGGCCGTCAGCCTGCCCTCGGCCGTGATGACCGCGCGGGCGCTGCGGGTGCGCGTGGTGCTGTGGACGCTGGCGGTGGTCGCCGCCGGGGGCGTGCTCGGCGCGGTGCTGCTGCCGCTGCTGACCGGCGCGAGCTCCTGAGCGGGTCCCGGGGGGGGGGGGGGGGGGGGGGGGGGGGGGGGGGGGGGGGGGGGCGGGGGGGGGGGCGGGGGCCCGGGGCGCGCCG
>NZ_JBJLSG010000032.1:0-41987 GCF_050871925.1 Kineococcus gurbantunggutensis | reverse complement strand
CGGCGCCGGCGCCCGCGACCGGCGCCCTTGACGCCTCGCTGACCCTCGAGCAGCGGTGCCAGGAACAGCGAGTCGTGGCGGTTGGCGCCGCAGAGCACGACGTTCAGCGGCAGCCCGTCGGCGGCGACGAGCAGGTGGTACTTGGTGTCTGCTTTTCCCTCTGTCGGTCGGGTTGCGCCCGGTCAGCGCGCCCCCTTCTTCGCCCGGACGCTGACGGAGTCGGCGCTGCCCGGGACCAGTCCAGCACGCCCTGTCGGCTCAGGCGGTCCAGCACGGCGCCGTGCAGCTCGTCCCGCACGCCGGCGTCCTGCCCCTGGCGCAGCCGGCGCCAGCACCTCGCCCCCAGGCTGCGCGCGGGAGGTGCCCCCGCCCGAGCCGTGACCCAGCTCGAGCGGGTGGGGGCACCTCCCGCGTGCGGGGGACGTGGCCCAGCCGGTGCCGGTGCTCAGCACGAGGACGATGCCCTCGAGCACGGCCCGGTCCTCGCGCTGCGGTCGACCCGTGCGCCCGCGCGGCGCCGGCGGTGGCGGCGGGATCAGCGAGGCGAGCAGTTCCCACAGCTCGTCGGTGATCAGCTGGCGAGGCCGAACGGGGGCGTCGGTGGCCGTGCGGTCCAGGCTGCTCCTGGCTCAGCGCGACACGGCAAGGCTCGGACGAACTTCTGCAACGGGCTGTTCGCCCGCGACTTCGAGCGGCTGGCCAGCACGGCGGTCACCATCGTCGAGGTCGCCTACGTGCGGGTGATGCTGCGCCGGCTGACCGAGACGGCGCAGCCCTCACCACACGTGTGAAACGGCCACTGAGGGTCGCCCTGCCCGGCGCTCACCGTCCACCCGGCGGTCACCGTCCACCCGGCGGGCTCAGGGACCGGCCGGACCTGCTGGCACCGCGGCACCGGTGACGGCGATCCCGGCAGCGGGGTCGGCGGGGATCGTCACCTCCAGGACGCTGGGCCGACCCATGTCCTCGCCCTGCCGGACGGTGACGGTCGCAGGCACCTCGACGTGCCCGCCCTCGCGCAGGTAGCCGCCCAGCGCCGCGGCGGCCGCGCCGGTGGCGGGGTCCTCCCGGACACCACCGGGCGGGAAGGGGTTGCGGGCGTCGAAGGTGCGAGCGTCTTGGCGGTGGACGAGGTCGACGGTCGTCCAGCCTCGCGCGGCCATGAGCTCCCCCAGCGCCGCCATGTCGTAGTCCAGGGCGGCCAGCCTCCGGCGCGAGCGCGTCACCAGCACCGGGTGCCACGCGCCGGCGTAGGCGGTGCGCGGCGGTAGGTCCGGGTCGAGGTCGTCGGGCGACCAGCCCAGCACGTCCAGCAGGGTCCGCAGGTCCGCCGCCGACAAGCCGCTCGTCCGGGGGACGACGCTGGTCAGCGTTGCCCGCCACGAGCCGTCGGGCGCCCGCTCGGTTCTGACCTCCACAGGGCCGGCGGCCGTGCGGTAGGTCAGGTGCCCGGCGCCGTGGCGCTCGGCGTGGGCGACGGCCGAGGCGATCGTGGCGTGCCCGCAGAAGCTGACCTCGGCCAGCGGGCTGAAGTAGCGCACGTGCAGCCCGTCTGCGCCGGGGACGAGGAAGGCGGTCTCGGAGTACCCGACGTCGGCGGCGATCTCGAGCATGCGCTGCTCGCTCAGGCCGGTCGCGTCCAGGACGACCCCGGCGGGGTTCCCACCGCCCGGGTCGTTGCTGAACGCCGCGTAGCGCAGCACCTGTGGCCCGCCGGCCGGCGGATGGGTGGACGGCGCGCTGCTCGTGGTGGACCTGTCCATCGTCAACTCCTCGCGCTCGTGTCGGCGGACCTGCGGGGTCGTCCGGTCTGCGGGAACCTAGCGCAGCGGAGCGGAGCCGGTGCGCGATAGATCGTGGCCGGGAAAAACCCGGCCCGGACCCGCCCCGCCGCTGTACGGTCCGCCACCGTGTCGCGTCGTGGGGAGGGGTGCGTGGTGGCGCAGGACACCGCACGGCCGGGGACCGCGCTGGACGCGGTGCTGTGGCCGGACCAGCCGTGGCCGGTGCTGCGCGAGCAGTGGTCGTTGGCCGAGCGCTGGGGGTTGGGTCGCGGCTGGCTGTGGGACCACCTCGTCCTCGACGGCCGGCCGCTCTGGCACGACGCGTGGACGGTCCTGGCCGCGGCCGCCGCCACCACGTCGACGATCGGCCTGGGGAGACGATGGTCACCTCTCCGAACATCCGCCACCCGGTCACCGCGGCGAAGGCGGCCCTGGCCCTGGACGCGGTGAGCGGGGGACGTTTCACCTTGGGGGTCGGCGCTGGCGGCCCGGGGGTGGACTCCGACGCGTTCGGGCAGGGCCCTTGGACACCCGCGGAGCGCGCCGGGCGCTTCCGCGAGTTCGTGGAGCTGGGCGACGACCTCCTGCGCCGGGAACGGGTCACCTCCACGGGGCGGTGGTTCAGCGCCCGGGACGTCTCCCTCGGCGGTGGGCCGGCGCGGCGGGTCCCCCTGGCGGTCGCGGCGACCGGCCCGCGCGGCCTGGCGCTGGCGGCCGAGCGCGCCGACCTGTGGATCACCCAGGACGTCGCGCGGACGGGCCGCTCGGCGTGGGAGGACGTGCGCCGTCAGTCGGCGGCCCTGGACGAGGCGTGCGTCCGGCACGGCCGCGACCCCGGGAGCCTGGCGCGCCTGGTCGTCCTGGGGTACGGCGAGGAACGCCCCCTGGACTCGCTCGAGGCGTTCTGGGACACCGTGGGCAGGTACTCGGCGTTGGGATTCGGCACCGCCGCGCTCCTGTGGCCGACCGGGCCGCGCAGCCGGGAGCGGCTGGCGGTGCTGGAACGGGCCCTTTCGCAGCGCTGATGCGCCGCACCGGCGCGTCAGCTCCCGCCTGCTGGGGCCTGGCTCGGCGTTCCTGCACCCGCCGCCGCCAGGAACACCGCCCACGCGATCTGTGCCCACCAGGCGCTCGCGTCCGCGGTGTCCGGCCACCCGGCGAGGTAGCTCTCGCGCACCAGCCTCGTCGCGACCGAGGTGCACCGCGCCACCCACGCGCTGAGCTCGCCGCAGGTGACGTCGGTGTCGTGGTGCGCACCGGCGTGGACGGCCACCACCAGCTCGGCCGCCGATCAGAATACCCGGACCCGGCCGCGCCCCTTGACGAGCGGAGCGTCCCCGGAGAGTCCGCCCGACCGCCGGTGGCATCGAGCTGCTGCAGGAGCTGCACGTTCAGCTCTCGGACCTGCATCAGGCCTGGTGCGGTCAAAGCTTTCGGCGCAGCTTTCTTGACCGCGCCTTTGAGCGTAAGCACCACCGCCACGGTGATCAGTCGTCGTTCCGGCAGTGTCGGTGGTCTCAAGGGATCAACGCACCACTGATCATGACCCAGTTGACTGGACAGCAAACCGAGGAGCCGGTGACTGCTGAAGGGCGTTGTTCTCGAACTCCACGGGACTGCGCCAACCCAGGGCGGAGTGTCGCCGCCGCCGGTTGTGGAAGCCCTCGAGGTTCCCCCGCTGCGCGGGAGGTGCCCCCACCCGTGATCACCGTGTACGACGCCGCCGGTGACGTCACCACGGCCGTCGATGGCCATGCCCAGCGCGTTGGTGGCCAGCTCGACGCGCTGGGTGGAGTCGATGGCCCACCCCACCACCCGGCGCGAGAAGTCCCCCGCTGCACGGGAGGTGCCCGAAGTCGATGACCACGCAGCAGCACGGCTCGCCCTCACGGGTGGGGTGCTCGCAGGGGGCACCTCCCACGCAGTGGGGGAATGCGGTAGCCGCGCCGACGCCTGAGCAGCCCGCTCAAGCCGCTGCGGCGCACGAGCAGGCCGACGGTGCCCAGCCCGACGACGACGCCGTGGTCGTGCAGCAGTTCGGCTGGGGGCACCTCCCACGCAGCGGGGGAGCACCCGAGGACGCCCGCAGGTGCCGCGCGAGGCCTGCTGGACCGCTCCGATCAGATCACTCAGCCAGGCGTGGCGGGTGCTGCGCGCCCAGGGCGCCCTGCAGGCCCACTCGTCGCAGCCCGAGCGCCAGACACCCAGCGCGTGGCAGGACCGCCCGATCCGGACGCCGTCGACGCGCAGCTGCGCGAGCAGGCGGAAGCGGACTCCTGCGGGCACCACCTCCTGCACCGCCGCGGCGGCCCCGCGCAGGATCGTGACCTCTTCCTGCAGGTCGCGGATGCGCTTCTTCGCCCCGGTCAGCTCGGCGCCTGCCCGGCAGCTGGCGCCATCGACCTGGCCGCGGTCGATGAGGTCCTGCCTGCGCCAGCGGTACAGCTCCCCCACGCTGCGCGTGGGAGGTACCCCCTCGACTGCGCGACGCCGAGGGAGGCGGCGACATCGCTCACGGTGCGGCCGGCAGCGAGCAGCGCCAGCGCCTGGTGGCGGAAAGCCGGCGGGTACGACCTGGGCATGGGTGATCCTCCCGGGTGTCCGAGCGGTCACCGTCTCTCGACACGCGAGTCCGGAGAAGTGAGTCATGATCACGGTGTCCGGACAAGCGGGTCAAGCTCCTTGCCGCTGTCCTCCGATCGGGGGAAGCGCGCCTCCTCCAGCACACCGGCCACACGGAGGATCGAGCCCACCACGCGGTGAGGACACAGTTGTCGCAGACGCCGGGAAAGCCCGGCGCAGCCGAGAACCACACAGAACCTGGAGCACTCCGATGAACCGCAAGCTCGCCCGCCTGGCCGTCCTGCCCATGGCCGGGTTCGCCGTCTCCACCGCCGCCGTCCTGGGCCTGTCCGGCTCGGCGATGGCCGCCACCCCCGCCCACGCCCCCGTGCAGGCCAGCACCGTGCGGGGCGCGCAGGTGCAGGGCTCCACCGGCATGACGATCAAGTTCGACAACAACACCGACCAGACCCTGACCCTCGTCTCCGCGTCCAACCCGTACGGGCACTGGCAGGACCGCGCTCCGCAGACCATCGCCGCGCACACCACCGGGGTGTCCATCTCGGACTACAGCAACAACATCGAAGGCTCCGAGATCGACGTGACCTACGCCCTGCCCGACGGCAGCCAGGTCACCTTCCAGGGCTTGGTCCCGCTGGCCGGCTCCGACTCCATCTCCGGCTCCACCACCAACCCCGCCTACGTCCTGCACGGGCAGAGCGATGCCGGTTTCCACCCCACGTACCACTTCCAGCTGGGCAACGCCTGAGCACCCACACGCAACACCCCGACTGCCACACGCGCCGGTGGACCCGCACCCGCGGATCCACCGGCGCGGAGGACTCACCCGAACCCGTCACCACGCCCCACCGAACCGACCTGCCGTGGACAAAACCGCTGTGACCGGCGCCGAAGACTTCGCCGTGCTCGCCGTGCTCGCCGTGCTCGCCGTGCTCGCCGTGCTCGCCGTGCTCGCCGTGCTCGGCTGGTCGCTGCACCAGCAGGTCCTTACCAGCGAGGTTGTGGCCGGCCCGCGCCGCTTCACCCCGGCCGCGCTCTACGCCGCCGCTTCGGCCGCCGTGCTGCTCGCCGGCGGGAGTGAGCTGCCGCGCGGCGGAGCGGGCACCGCGCTCACCTTGCTCGGCCCGGTTGGTGAGCCTGTCGACCGGGCTCGCCCGCGGACGGCGAGTCCGCGTGGGGATCGACGAGCGCGGCCGCCTGCTGCGCCGGGGCACCACCACGAGCACCGCCCTCTTCCCAGCGTTGATCACCGTCAAGGTCGCCTCGGGCGCTGCGGGCGACCTGGTGGCACGCGAGCAGGCACGGGGCTCGGCGAGGTCCTCCAGGTGGTAGCCGTCGTGGTCGCGGTGCAGATCGAAGTCGTCCACCGCCGCGACCGGCGCCTGCTCGCCTGCCGGCACCACCGGGTCCCCTGTCGACCCGCCGTGGCGTCCAGCTCCCCCGAGGCGTCGCGCCCCCGAGAGCCGCACCCGCCCAGCGGGGTCCCGTGAGCCCCGGCAGTCGGCCCGGGTCCACCCCGTGGCGTGGGCGTCGGCGCCGCAGGAGGTGATCCTCGCGGGAGTCACCTCAGGTCGGGACGGTGACGTGGACACGCGTGCCTCCGCTCGCGGGTGCGCTGATGTCGAAGTCCCCGCCCAGGGTCTGCACCCGCAGGTACTGCGAGCTCAGCCCGATGTGACCCTGCGCGAGGCGCCGGGGCAGGACCTCGGGGTCGAACCCGACACCGTCGTCCGTCACCGTCAAGTGCACCTCACCGTCGGCGCCGCGCAGGTCCACGGCGACCGTGCGGGCGTGCGCGTGCTTGGCGACGTTGGTCAGCAACTCCCGGGCCAGGCTGTACACCATCTCCCGCACCGGCCCGGGGTCCTGCTCGTCGATGTCGAGCACCACCTCGAACCCCGCGCGCTGGGCCTGCTGCGCGGCCAGCTCGCGCAACGCCGGTCCCAGGCCCAGCTGGGAGAGGACCTGGGGGTGCAGCACGCTCACCACCGAGCGCAGCTCCGTGGCGGCCCCCAACAGCGCTCGCTGGGCGCGCTCCAGGTCCGCGCCGCCGCAGCGCTCCAGCGCCTCCTCGAGGTCCCAGCGCGCGGCCAGCAGGTCCTGCAGCGGCCCGTCGTGCAGGTGCTCGGCGATCCTGGCGCGCTCGCGCTCCTCGGCGCTCAGCGCATCGGCGACCAGGCGCTGGCGCCCCTCCAGCAGGCTCAGCACGGAGGCCGAGCGGCGCACCAGCAGCACCGACAGCCCGGTGGTGGCCCCGGCCAGCCACAGCAGGAAGGCGAAGTGCAGCCAGATCACCGACTCGGGCAGCGGGGCGGAGCGGTCAGGGTGCAGCAGCCAGATGACCAGGTAGCCCACGGCCGTGACCGCACCGACCGCCCCGGTGAGCGCCGGGCGGTACTGGAAGGCCAGCACGATGGGCAGCAGGGCGAAGACCGGCTGCAGCAGCGAACTCGCCCCGCCGCTGGCCGCCGACAACGTGGCCAGGGCGGCCACGTCGACACCGGTGGACAGCCAGGTGAACCACCAGCGCCGCTCGCGCGTGGACAGCACGAGCAGCAGCACCGCGCAGCCGGCGTAGATCAGCAGGGCGGTGCGGTAGGCGGCGGGGTGGAAGTGCTGCACCGGCACCACCCAGCCCAGCAGGGACAGCAGCGCGATCAGCGGCAGGCGCAACGCGGTGGTGACCTTCAGGGTCTGGTCGGTGTAGTGCTCCAGCACCCGCTGCTGGTAGCTGATCACGAGCTCGCGCTCCCCTCGCGACCCCGCCTCGCGGCGCGGTCCGTCACGTCCGCGGGGCACCGGATCACTCCAGCAGGTGCCGGCGCATGGCCTCGGCGACGGCCGCGCCGCGGTCGGAGACGCCGAGCTTGTCGTACAGGCGCTGCACGTGGGTCTTGACGGTGGAGGGGGCCAGGTACAGCTGCCGGGCGATGCCGGGCACGGAGGTCCCCTCGGCGATCAAGGTCAGGACCTGGCGCTCGCGTTCGCTGAGCACCGGCCGCTCGTCCTGGCGGCGTTGGCGGATCTCCCCGACCAGGCAGGCGGCCAGTTCCGGGGGGAGCACGTCCTTGCCGTCGGCGCACTGCAGCACCGCCGCGATCAGCTCGGTGCGGCTGGACTCCTTGGGCAGGAAACCGCCGGCACCCTCCTGCAGGGCGTGGTAGACGATCGCGCTCTCGGTGTGCGCCGAGAGCAGCAGCACCCGGGTGCGCAGCCCGTCGCGGCGCACGCAGGCTGCGACCTGGGCGCCGTCCAGCCCGGGCATGCGGTAGTCCAGCACCGCCACGTCCGGGTCCGTGCTGCGGATCGCCTCCAGCGCCGCCCGCCCGTCACCGGCCTCGGCGAGGACCTCGATGCGCCCGCTGGAGCTCAGCGCGCGCACCACGCCCTCGCGGAACATCGGGTGGTCGTCACCGACCACCGCGCGGATGCGGGATCCGGAGGTCCTCACGGGCACCTCGTGGCGGGCCGCGGGGTGCGAGCGGTGCTGCGGAGCCGCCGGTGGCGGCTCCGCGGCGATCCTGACGAGCGCCTCACCGGCGGCACCCGACCCGCGCGGTCCTCCTCACGCCCGGCCCAGGGTGAAGGTGACCGAGGGGTTGAACCCGCTGATGCTGGTGTGCGTGATGGTGTACAGGGCAGCGTTCAGGCCCGCGATGTCCTGCCCGGTGGAGTCCGTGCCGAAGAACGGCACCTGGGCCTCGAGGTGGAACTGGGTGCCGTCGGAGGTGAGGTAGTCGGCCGCCAGGTCGATGCCCTCCACGTTGGAGCTGCTCGCGGAGGCCGTCACCGAGGCGTCCAGGCCGATCGTCTGCGGGAAGTGCTGTGTCCAGCTGCCGTGGGCCTTGTACTCGTCGAGCAGGGTCAGTTCCTGGCCGGTGTTGTTCACCACGGTGATGGCCACCGAGGTGCTGGACTTCAGCACCGGCGCCTCCAGGGGCGCGGCGCCCGCCGGGGCGATGGCACGGGGCCGGGCCTGCACGGGGGTACTGCTGGCCGAGGCTCCCGACAGCGCCACCAGCGAGGCCGCGGCGGTCAGCACGGCACCGGAGACGATGAGGTTGCTCTTCATGGCGGGGACTCCTGGGGTGTGGAGGGGCTGGTGGTGTCCGGTGCTCGGTGCCGCGCGCCCGGCCCGGCGGTGCGGACCACCGCGCCCGCGCCGACGGCACCGTCGGCACCGTCCGTGGGATCCGCCGAGGGCTGGAAGCCGCTGCAGGTGCAGCTGCATCGAGCACCGCGACGGACGCTAGGAGCAGCGGGTGCGGAGCACATCAGGGACAACCCTGAGACGGCGGCCCGCTGCGCAGTACCTTCCGCTCGAGGGGGCGAGCGTGGGCGCTCCGGCCGGCACCGCGGGGCCGGCCGGAGCGCCGAGGCGGAGGGGAAGGGAGCTGGTCGTGGTGTCCCGGGAACGCGACGAGGCGAACGTGCAGGGCGCCGGAGCACAGGACACCGGAGCACAGGGCGCCGGAGCGGGTGAGCACGGACCGGGTGGGCGCGGACCGGCGCCGGCCCCGGTGCGCGTGGTCCTGGCCGACGACGCCGTGCTGGTGCGCGAGGGCGTCGCCCTGGTCCTGGGTGCCGCCGGCCTGCAGGTGCAGGCGCAGGTGGGCGACGGCCGGGCCCTGCTGCAGGCCGTGGCCCGCTGGCGACCGCACGTGGCGGTCGTGGACGTGCGCATGCCGCCCACCGGGCCCGTCGAAGGGCTGCGCGCTGCGGCGGCCATCCAGCGCGAGCACCCGGCCACGGGTGTGCTGCTGCTGTCCAACCACTGCGAGACCCACCACCTGGACGCGCTGCTGCGCGGGGCCCCGGCCGGGGTCGGCTACCTGCTCAAGGAGCGGGTGGTGGACACCGAGACCTTCGTCGCCTCCGTGCGGAGCGTGGCGCGTGGCGGGCGCGCGGTGGACCCGGAGGTCTTCGAGGCCCTCCTCACCCGCGCACGCGCCCGCCGCGGCGTGGTGGAGCTGACCGTGCGCGAGCGCGAGGTCCTGACGGCCATGGCGGTCGGTGCCTCCAACCACGCGCTCAGCCGCCGCTTCGGCGTCTCGCTGAAGACGGTGGAGAGCCACACCGCGAGCATCTTCCGCAAGCTGGGCCTGCTGGAGGACGTCGACGAGCACCGCCGGGTCAAGGCCGTGCTGACCCACCTGCAGCAGGAGCGGACCTGAGGGCCGCTGCACGGGAGGGGCAGCGGGGTCCGTGGCGTGTGTGTCCTGCGGGGGCCCTGACGTCCCGGTGCGTGGACCTGGCGCGCGCCGACACGCAGCGGCCAGCATGGAGGTGCGCCCGCTGGCCGCCCCGCACGAGCGGCCCGCACCGCTGGCCGGGACAGCCGTGCGGGGTGGCCGTGCGGGGCGGCCGGCGGGGGCGGGAGGAGGGGACGGGAGGGTACGGGAGGAGGGGGCGATGACCGCGCTGGGCCCGGGCACCCCGTGGCGGGGGCCGCTGCAGGGCCCCTCACCCGGTGCCCTGCACCAGCGCCTGCCCCGGAGGCGCACCGCGGTCCTGGTCGCGGCCAGCGCGCTGGTGCTGTTCTCGGCGCTGACGCCGACGCTGGGCGCTCTGGCGCCGCCGGCGCTGGCGGTGCGCTCCCTCGCCGGGGCGCTGTTCATCGCGGTGGGGGCCATCGCCTGGCAGCGCGGGGCACCGGCGCGACTGGGCTGGTTGTTCGTGCTGGCCGGGTGCGCCGCGTGCCTGATCAACCTCGGCCTGTGGGACGCGCCGTGGGCGGCGACCTTGCGCCTGGCCACCGGGGGGTACACCTGGTTCGGAGCGCTGCTGACGCACCTGCTGCTGACGTACCCCACCGGCCGGGCCCGGGGGCGCGCGGTGCGCGTGGCCATCGGGTGCCTGTACGCCGTCAGCGCCGCGTACGTGGCCGGGCAGCTCCTGATCGGCGACGGGCAGGGCCGGCGCAACTGCCTGCCCGACGGCTGCCCGGGCGTCTTCGCCCCCCCCGCTGTCCTCGGACCTGGCCGTGCAGGTGCAGCGCTGGGCGCACCTGACGCTGAGCCCGGCGGCCACGGCCTTCGCCGCGCTCGTCGCGCTGGGGCGCTGGCGCGGGGCGGACGCGGCCGGGCGGCGCGTGCTGCGCCCGGTGCCGATGACCGTGGTGGCCGGGGTGGGGCTGGGGTTGAGCACCGTGCTGGCACGGGTCCTGGGCTGGGACGCCCACGACGCCACCCGGGTGAGCATCGCGGTGGTGTGGGGCCTGGGCACCAGCGCGATCGCCGTGCACCTGCTGCTGCACGCCCTGCGGGTGCGGCTGGTGATGTACGGCATGGGCGAGCTGGTCAGCGGGCTGGACCCCAGCACCCCCCTGGTGCAGGTGCAGCAGGTGCTGCGCCGGGTGCTGGGCGACCCCACCGCACAGGTGCTCGTGGCTGGCAGCGACGGCAAGACCTTCCACGACGTGGACGGCGCGCCGGTGACGGGCGGGGTCGGCGTCCCACCGGTGACGGCTGGCAGCGCGCACCGCACGTGGCACGTCATCGGCACCCCACCGGCCGGGGCGCTGGTGCACAGCAGCACCTCACCACCCGATGCGCAGGTGCTGGAGGGGGTGCTGCGAGCGCTGACGCTGCTGGTGGGCAACCTGCGCCTGCAGGAAGAGCTGCAGGAGCAGCTGCGGCAGGTCCGGGCCTCGCGCGCGCGCCTGGTCGACGCCGCCGACGCCGAACGCCGGCGCATCGAGCGCGACCTGCACGACGGCGCCCAGCAGCACCTGGTCGTCTCAGCTCTCGACGTGCACCTGGCGCGCGAGCGCCTGCACGAGGACCCGGAGCGGGCCGAGCAGCTGTTGCGACGAGCCGAGGAGAGCCTGCGGGCGGCGGTGGAGGAGATCCGTGCCCTGGCGCGCGGGCTGCACCCGGCGCTGCTGCAGCAGGAGGGCATCGGCGCCGCAGTGCGCTCGCTGAGCGAGCGGCTGCCGCTGCACGTCGCGCTCGAGGACGCCACCAGCCGCCGCTACCCGCCGGCGATCGAGACCACCGCCTACTTCGTCCTGGCCGAGGCGCTGGTCAACGTCGTCAAGCACGCCGGCACCACCGAGGCGGCCGTGCGGCTGCACGAAGCGGACGGGCACCTGCTGCTCGAGGTGCTCGACCACGGCCGGGGCGCGGCGCACAACCTCCCCGAACACGGCCATCCCGAACACCACCACCCCCGACGCGACCGCCCCGCCCGAGGCACCGACCTGAGCGCCGATCCGGGCATCGATCCGGGCATCGATGCGGGCATCGATCCGGGCGCTGCCGAGCACGACGCCGCGTTGGCCGGTGGGTCGGGGCTGCGCGGGCTGGCCGACCGCGTGGCCACCGTCGGCGGCACCTTGCAGCTGGGCACGGCACCGGACGGAGGCACTCGGGTGCACGCGCGCCTGCCGGTTCCCGCCACGCCGCTCGCAGCTCCCGGCAACCAGGCGTAGTCCCCGCCGGTCGCTGCGCCCGGCTCGGCAGCGCGCGGCACACCTGGCGACCTCGTCAGGACGTCCACGGCCAGCGGCGCCGGGCGACCCTGCTCGACACCGTCACACCCGGGCCGTTGAACACGCACCTGCAGGCCTTCGACGACGCTGCTCGATCGTGGGGTGCACCTCTCGCAGCGCCCCACACTCCACGGGCACGCCCGGAGCACTCGACACGGAGGCAGCAGCCCCAGCGGGCGCTCACGTCCGCAGCACCGACTCGTCTCCGCCGTGCTCCCGCACGTCCCCGGCGCACCCCCAAGCCGCTGGCGCGGGCACTGCTCCTGGTCCTGCGATCGGGGGACACCCCTCCCCCACCACACCGGCCAACCGCCCGATCCAGTGCCGGCGCCCATCAGGCCAAGCTCGTCGCAGACGCCGAGAACACCCGGCGCCGACCAGCACCGCACCGTCGAACTCACGAGAACACCTGGAGCACTGCCGTGAACCGCACCCTGGCCCGCCTGACCGCCCTGCCCCTGGCCACCGCCGCCCTGTCCACCGCCGCCCTGCTCGGCCTGAGCGGGGCGGCCAACGCCGCCACCCCCACCCAGAACAGCACCACCCAGAACAGCACCACCCAGAACAGCACCACCCAGAACAGCACCACCCAGAGCAGCACCACCCAGAGCAGCACCACCGCGCACGCCCGGGCCGGCGCCGTGCACGCCTCCCTGACCCAGGGCTCCACCGGCATGACCATCGTCTTCGACAACAACAGCGACCAGCCCCTCACCCTGGTCTCGGCCACCAACCCCTACGGGCACTGGCAGGACCGCGCCCCGCAGACCATCCCCGCGCACACCACCGGGGTGTCCATCTCGGACTACAGCAACAACATCGAAGGCTCCGAGATCGACGTGACCTACGCCCTGCCCGACGGCAGCCAGGTCACCTTCCAGGGCTTGGTCCCGCTGGCCGGCTCCGACTCCATCTCCGGCTCCACGACCAGCCCCGCCTACGTCCTGCACGGGCAGAGCGACGCCGGTTTCCACCCCACCTACCACTTCCAGCTCGCCAACGCCTGAACCACACGCACCACCTGCACCAAGCACCACCTGCACCAAGCACCACTGCCCGGTGGGCTCGCTGACCGGCAACGAACCCACCGGGCACCGACCGTGCGTTCCGATCACCGGTCCGCAGTGCTGTCAGGCGCTGCTGCGAGGACGCACCTGTGCCCAAGGGGTCTGCTGGGCCAGCGGGTGACGCCCTGCCCTGTGGCACCAGGCCGCGTCCCACCAACCGACCTCTCGAGCGATGGCCTGTCGGCAGCAATCGACTCACTACTGCTGCACAGCCCAGTACAGCGTGGCGCGGGAGACGCCCACGGCCTCGGCTGCCTGGCCAGTGGTGCGATCGTCCGCCAGCAGGCGTTGGGCGGCGGCCCGCTACTCAGAGCGCGCCAAGAAGACCATCTCCAAACCGGGGCGATCCGGTGCCTGGCGCACCTGCTCGACGAGCAGACCGGCACGCGCCAGATCCGCCATCACCTCCTCACGCCCGCGGAAGCGCAACACCGACTCCGCCGTCAGCACCACCTCGTCGGTGGCGAAGCAGAACGTCGTGGTGAAGGCCACCAGGGGCCCGTCGACCCAGGTGACATCCACCCACGTCGTCACCGGCCCGAGGATCTCGACGTCGATGGTGCGCTCGGTGAGCTTCCGGGTCCAGCCTTCCCACGCCCGCGCACCGGGGTCGCGGGTCTCCACGGCGAGCAGCCCGCCGGGCGCCAAGGCCCGCCGGACGCTGCTGAGGGTGTCGTGCCACTGGGCCGCGTCCGTGATGGCCTGGGCGGTGTTGCCGGTCACCGTCACCACATCGGCCCGCGCCGGCGGGTCGAGGTGGTCCAAGACGCCCGCACCGCCGTGCAGCCACCGCACGGCTGCCGCACCCGGCTTCGTGCGAGCGAGGTCCAAGGAGCCGGCGGCGGGGTCGACGGCGATGACGTCGCGGCCGCTCGCGGCGAGCAACAGCGCCAGGACGCCGGTGCCGCAGCCGAGGTCGATGACGAGGTGGGCACCTTCGGCCTCGACGAGCTCGACGTAGGGCCGCAGGTCCACGCGCTCACCGTTGAGGACGTCGTACAGCGCTACCAACCGCAGGTGCTCGAAGTGGACATCAGGCACCGGCTGACCGTAGACGCCCCCTGCTCGTCATCGCTTCAGGTTATCGCTGCAGGGCCCGGTACAGCGCGGCTCGGGAGACGCTCACGGCCGCGACCACCTCAGCGGCGGCGAGTCCGGCAGCCAGCAGGATCCGGGCGCCGGCCAGCTCCGCGGGCGTCATCAGCGCCTGCCTGCCGCCGCACCGGCCGCGAGCGACCGCCTCCAGTCCTGCTGCGGTGCGCTCGCGCAGCAGGTCGCCCTCGAACTCGCCCAGCGCCCCGAAGAGGTGCAGCACCAGACGGCCGGTGGAGGTGGTGTCGATGGACCCGCTCAGCGGGCGGAAGCCGACCCTCTGCTCGTTGGGTCGTCGATGAGGGTCAGCAGGTGGCGCAGGGAGCGGGCCAGGCGGTCCAGGGGACGGGGCCTGGGCGGTGGTGGAGACGCGGGCCTAGCCGAGCAGGTGGCCGGGCCGCTGGGTCGGTGCGGGGTTGGGGGTGCGGGCGGATGCACGGGTGGACACGCTCGGGACCGCCTCAGAAAGCACCGACCGGTCGTTGGTGAGGCGGCTGCTTCGGACACGAGTCGCGAGATGGCGTGTCGCAGCCCTGGCGCCTCTCTCCCGCGGTGTCTCACAAACGGTCGCTTTCGAGATGGCCTAATCGGGTGTCGCACGCTTATGCACCGCGGTGAGCGGCCGGTGCAGCTGCCGGGGCGCGGGCACACTGGAGCCGTGGTGGACCCGCAGGCGCGCCTGCACGACGCGCTGGCCGGTGCTGACGTCGACGAGCTCGTCGAGCTCGGCTGCGACCTGGCCGAGGCCGGCCGGCAGCAGCAGGCGCTGGCCTGCTTCCAGCGCGCAGTGGACCTGGGCAGCGAGTGGGTGAGCTTCAACGTCGCCAACACCCTGCGCGAGCTGGATCGGCCCACCGAGGCCGTGGCCGCCTACCAGCGGGCCATCGCCGCCGGGGAGAGCGATGCCTGGCTCAACCTCGCTCACGTGCTGGACTCGCTGGGTGACCTGGCCGGGGCGATGGACGCCTACCGCGCCGCCGGGCAGGCCGGGCAGCCCGAGGGGCACGTGCAGCTGGCGCACCTGCTGCACCAGCAGGGCGAGCCGCAGCGCGCCCAGGCCGCCCTGGCGCCGGCCCTGCAGCGCGGCTACCTGCCGGCCGTGGTACTGGCTGCGCGCTGGCGCTGGGAGAACACGCACGACACCGCCGACCCGGCGCTGGAGCAGCTGCGCGCCGGGGCGGGCGTGGACGGCTCCGCGCGCGCGGACCTGGCGGAACTGCTGATCGCCACCGGCCGGCGCGAGCAGGCGCGCGAGCAGCTGCAGCTGGGCGCCAAGCTCGGCCAGCGCGAGTGCTGGCTGCCGCTGGGCAACCTGCTCGCCGGCGACGACCTGAGCGCTGAGCCGGATCAGGAGCTGGAGGTGGACGAGGCAGAGGTGGACAAGGCGGGTGCCGAGGAGGCCTACCGCGCCGGCATCGCCGCGGGCGACGAGTGGTGCCACCACAACCTGGCCCTGCTGCTGCTCGAACGTGGCGACGTGCGCGCAGCCGAGGAGCACCTGCTGGCCGGTGCCGCGGCCGGTGACGAGCTGGCCCAGCTCGCCTGGCAGGACCTGCCCCGAGACGAGGCGTGAAGAACGCAACCCAGCCGCACCGTGACTCGAGCCGTCGCCGTCTCACAAACGGTTGCGGGTTCAGGCGGTCAGTGCAACACCCCGGCACCCCGGCACCCCGGCACCCCGGCACGCACGTGTCGAGTTGAGGACGTTGTGTGCCGTGTCAGCGCCACTGGCAGGCAACAGCGTCGTGAGGTGCAGTGCTCGCGCCCGGACTGCCCACGCCGACAGCTCGCTCAGCTCCCCTTCGTAGCGGGCACCATGGCGTCATGGTCGAGCACCTCTGGTTCGGCGACGAGGACGGCCGCACCCCTGAGGAGGCCGCCTTCCTGACGGAGCTGCGCCGACAAGCCTGCACCTGGACCGTGCCGGGGCTGGACCCGCAGGAAGAGACCTCCTCCCTCACGCTCCTGACCCCCCTCTACGTGGACCTGGGCGTGCCCGGCCTGGACGACGCCCCGGTCAACTTCCTGGAGGTGGCCTACTGGGGCACGACACCGGCCCAGTCCCAGCTGCAGGGCGCGTGGGGCGCCAAGGGCTACCTCCTGGACGGCCCCAGCAACCCCGGCGACCTGGAGGTCAAGACCACCGGCGTGGCCGCCGCCCCGGAGCAGCTGGCGCGCTGGGCGGCTGAGTGGATGCTGCGGCAGCTGCAGCGCCCCGTCCTGCGGCAGGACTGGCTGAGCGGGGACCAGGTCGCGGCCAGCGCCTGGCGGTGGGCCGACGACGGGGGTTCGCTCGCTTCCACCGGGCCACGCCGTTCGCGCCGCCGCCCCGCCGACCGGCAGGTCCTGGCCTGGAGCGGCGAAGCAGGCAGTTGACGAAGCAGGCAGTTGAACCGTCCCGGCCACGACGAGGCTCCGGAACGAGCTTGCGCTCTCGGCACGCTGCGGGGCTGTGCGGTGGCCACCGGCGAGCCGGAACGCACGAGCAAGGGGCATCCGGCGCAGGACAGGCAGCACAGGTACAGCTGAACGGGTCACAAGGAGCGGCGCGCACCCGGCAACATCAGCGATCATCACCCCGTGCCGGTGGAGCAGACCTTGACCAAGGCCGCCGCCGACCTGGCCGCCGGGCGCACCACCCCGGCCCGCCAGCGCCTGCGCGGGCTGGTCGCCTCCTTCCCCGAGCGCCTGGACCTGCGCGAGCACCTGGCCGACACCTACTGCCGCGCCGGCGATGCGGCCCAGGCCGGGCGCTGGTCCTACCTCAGCGCCGACCGCGACGAGCGTGAGGTGGCCGCCTTCGAGCGCATCTACCGCGACCCCTTCGCGCGGATGAAGGCCCTGGCCTGGCGCACCAGCGAGGACAGCGCCGGCCCGCTGGCCGCTACCCGCCTGCGCGCGCTGCGCGAGCAGGCCGAGCAGATCGCCGGCGCGCCCGTCTGCTGGCAGCACCCCCACCGCCCCTAGCCGCCCCTGACGTGGAGCGGCCGCATCGTCGGCTGGCTCGCCCTGGTGCTGGTCGTGGTGCTGGTCGTGGTGCTGATCGGCCTGGTCCTGGCCGGGCTGGCCGGGCTGGGCTGGCTGGCCGTCACCGGCGCCGGGGCGGTGTGGGGGTGGGTGAGCTGACCGCGCTCACCCACCCCCAGGCTCACCGCAGCACAGGCTCCGCGGTGCCCGAGGTACCTCACGGTCATCCGGCTGAGCGCGGACCGGCGTCGACGCTCGATGCGGGGTAGGACGTCCTCACCGGCAGCGGTCAGGACGGCAGCAGCTCGGGCGCGATCTCGTGCAGTCGAGCAGCCACCGCCACCTCCAGCCGCTCCAG
Organism: Kineococcus gurbantunggutensis; assembly: GCF_050871925.1. Taxonomy (NCBI): domain Bacteria; kingdom Bacillati; phylum Actinomycetota; class Actinomycetes; order Kineosporiales; family Kineosporiaceae; genus Kineococcus; species Kineococcus gurbantunggutensis. The sequence goes on along the minus strand of NZ_JBJLSG010000032.1, from coordinate 24,644 downwards.
GGGAGCGATCGCGAAGAACGCCGAGTCGAGCTGATCCCACAGCGCGGCATCCGCCTCGCAGAGCTCCTCCCAGCCGGTGGGTCGGAACCGCAGGTACTCGTCGCGGGCGCGGGCGACGAGCGCGGCGACGTCGCTCAGACCGAGCCAGCGGTAGCCCTCGATGGCGTCCTCGATCGACGGCAGGTTCTCGCTGAAGAAGATGTTCTCGATGCCTCCACCGACCAGTCCGCCGTTCTCGGCGATGCCGTGCAGGGCCATCGCCGCGCCCAGGGAGCGCAGGCCGGGCAGGGCCGAGACGTCCTTGCGTTCGTAGGCGGAGATGGCGCGGACATTCAGGGCGTCGATCAGCGGGGTCATCGTCTGCGGCCTCCCGGTCGCGAGCAGGTCAGGTCCAGACGCTAGCGCCCCCTCCGACGCCTCTGTGGAGGAAGGCTGAGCGGGTGCTGTCTGCGAGCGAGCGGCGATCCTGGCCGCCGTCGGGCGCAGAGATCGCGAGAAGCCGACGCTTGCTCCGACGTCACGGTCATCCCGCTGTCGTGGACAGTGGCGTCCACGGAAGTGGTGTACGACCAGCCCGGTGACGGGCGTGGCCGAGACGGAGAAGGCGGCCACCGCGTGATGCTTCGAAGGACCTCTCACAGTGCCTTTGAAGGAGACCGACGCGATGACCGCCCACCCCATGATGGACCCTGCCCGCTTCCTTAACGAGCACCTGGCCCAGGCGAGCCCGGACCTGCTGCGTGAGCTGATGAACACCTTCATCAACGCCCTCATGTCCGCTGAGGCCGACGCCGTCTGCGGCGCGCCCTACGGCACTTCCAGCCCCGAGCGGGTCGCCTCGCGCAACGGCTACCGCCACCGCGACTTCGATACCCGCGTCGGGACCATCGATGCCGCCATCCCCAAGCTGCGCTCCGGCTCGTACTTCCCCGACTGGCTGCTCGAGCGGCGCCGCCGGGCCGAGCGGGCGCTGACCACGGTCGTGGCGACGGCCTACCTGCTGGGCGTCTCCACCCGGCGGACGGAAAAACTGGTGGAGTCCCTTGGCATCACGCGGCTGAGCAAGTCGCAGGTCAGTCAGATGGCCAAGGACCTCGTCCCCCGCGCGCGGGAGGTGCCCCCAGCGCAGGTCGAAGCCTTCCGCAGCAGGAGGCTGGACGCCGGCCCCTACACGTTCGTGGCCGCGGACGCGCTGGTGATGAAGGTCCGCGAGGACGGGGCGCGTCGCGAACGTCCACGCCATGCTCGCGGTCGGCGTCATCCCCCGCGCGCGGGAGGTGCCCCCAGCCGACGGGCACCGCGAGGTCCTCGGCCTGCAGACCTCCTCCGCGGAGGACGGCGCCGGCTGGCTGGGCTTCTTTCGCGACCTGACCGCCCGGGGCTTGAGTGGGGTCCGACTGGTGACCTCCGACACGCACGCCGGGCTGGTCGCCGCGATCGGCGCCACCCTGCCCGGCGCCAGCTGGCAGCGCTGCCGGACCCACTACGCCGCCAACCTCATGGCAGTGACGCCGAAGACGTCCTGGCCTGGAGCCACGAAGTGGAGGGTGAAGACGCTGCTGCACAGCGTCTACGACCAGCCCGACGCCGCCAGCGTCCACGCCCAATTCGACCGTCTCCTCGACGCCGTCGAGGCCAAGCTCCCCAAGGTCGCCGAACACCTGGACGCCGCCCGCGCCGACGTGCTGGCCTTCACGAGCTTCCCCAAGGAGGTCTGGCGCCAGGTCTGGTCGAACAACCCCCAGGAACGGCTGAACCGCGAGATCCGCCGGCGCACCGACGTCGTCGGCATCTTCCCCGACCGCGGCTCCCTCATCCGCCTGGTCGGCGCGGTCCTGGCCGAGCAGGACGATGAGTGGACCGAGGGGCGGCGCTACCTCGGCCTGGAGCTGCTGGCCCGCTGTCGACTCACCCCGATGCCCGGCGGGCAGCAGCGCACCGAGACCCTCACGGAGGTGAGCACCGACCTGACCATGCAGGCCCTGACGGCCTGACCCCAGCGAGCATCACGCGGCGAGAGTCGTACACCACTCCCGAGGACTTGACCACCTCCAGCTCGACACGAGTGGAGCCACGAGTCAGGGCGAAGCGGACGCAGGCGTAGGGCCACGGCGCGTCCTCGACGCCGAAGGGGTGGGCCGGTTCGCTCTCGAAGAGCCAGACGAGGTCCTCCAGCGTGGGCAGCGGATCCATCACCTGATCACTGTGCCCGCTCCATCCACGCGATCGCACACCGCGCTACCGCGACGTCACGGCCATCCCGCGTTGCGCGCGGTCGCTCGCGGCCCGCGACGTCATGCTCATGCCGATGTGCGGTCTTCGCTGAGGGCGAGGATCGCCCCTGACTTCGGAGATCGCCCGCATCAGGAGCTCACCGGTCGCCGGGCACCGTGTGCTCGCCGGTCGATGCCTGCGCCGCCCGGCGGGCCCGCGAGGCACGCAGGTTGACGGCATTGCCGCAGACCTTGACATCGTGCCAGCGGCGGCTGGCGTTGCGGGACTCGTCGTAGAACACGGCGCCGCACCCGCGGTTGGCGCACACCTTCAAGCGCTCCAAGGTCTGCGAGCGCCGGGCGAGCAGCGCCTCGACGGCGATGAGCGAAAGCAGGGCGGCGACCCCGCTCGATGTAGGCCCGTAGGACACTCCCCGGCCGGGACCCAGGCTCACGTGAAGGGTCGAGGTGGACGGGCTGGCCGGCTCACCGGTGGTGAGCCATTCCCGGACCAGGACCCGCAGGACCCGCAGCTTCGGCACATCACGCGCCGTCAACGACGCATCGGGTGCCGGCTGACCCGTCCGGTGTGACCACTCGGTGAACGCGCCCTGCAGCCACGCACCCGCCGCCTCCAGGTCCTGCAGCGGGTCAGGCTCTCGAGCGAGGGGCAGGCCGGTGTTCGCCAGCTCCTGGGCCAGGAACAGCCCACCGGGGGCCAGGGCCAGACCGTAGCTCGTCGTCGTCGTGCCGGACACCGCGACCATCTCCTCAACCTACTTGCGCTCTACCTGCAACGCAACGTAACCGAAGAACTTTCAGCTACGTCATCGTGTTGCTCAACTGGCGAGCTCCGCAGCGCCGTTGGGGCGCACGAGGATCTCGTTGACCGCCGCGCGGGCGGGGCGGGTGACGGCGTAGGTGATCGCGTCGGCCACGTCCTGGGCGTGCAGCAGCTTGGCGCCCTCGGAGTCCCAGCCGGCCAGGACCTCGGGGCGGATGTGGGTGAACAGCTCGGTGGCCACCGGGCCGGGCTCGATGAGCGTGACGCGCACGTTGCGGGTGGAGACCTCCTTGCGCAGCGCGTCGCTGAAGGCGCCCACCCCGTGCTTGGTGAGGTTGTAGACGCCCATGCCCGGGGAGGTGGTGCGCCCGGCCTCGGAGCTGACGTTGATGACGTCGGCGCTGCCACGCTCGCCGGCGGCGGCCTCGAGCAGGTGGGGAAGCGCCGCACGGGTGGTGTAGAGCAGGCCCTGGACGTTGACGGCGATCATCTTGTCCCACTCCTCAGTGGGGGCGCCCTCGATGGAGCCCAGGAGCATGACGCCGGCGTTGTTGACCAGGACGTCCAGGCCGCCAAAGGTGGCCACGGCCTGCTCGACGGCGCTGTTGGCCTGCTCGGCGTCGGTGATGTCGGCCACGATCGGGTGGGCGCTGCCGCCGGCGGCGCGGATGCGATCGGCGAGGTCGTCGAGGCGCTCGCCGCGGCGGGCGACCAGGGCCACGCGGGCGCCGGCGGCGGCCAGGGACAGGGCGGTGGTCTCGCCGATGCCGCTGCTGGCGCCGGTGACGAGGGCGGTGGTGCCGGTGAGGGTGTTCATCAGATGCTCCACGTGGAGGGGTCGTCCCGACCGGATGACCGATGCGTAGACGGTACGGCTATGTCACTCAAGCTGCAAGCACTCCTGCAGTCCTCACGTCCTCGAAGAGCGGGGATCGAAACAGCGGAGCGTGGGCTCGAGGATCCGGGTGCAGGAGTGAACTGGCAGACCTGGCGGCTGCGGAAGAGGCCTAACCGGGTGACCCGAGCGCGGTCATGACGCTGTCGCGGTCGTCAGCGACCTTCCTGACTTGTCGACGTCCGCCTGTACCAGACAGCCCCAGAGGGCAGCGGCACGATGAGCAGGTGAGCACGGACGACCTGCGTGCAATCCGGGAGCCTTCGGCTGAGCACTGGCTCAGGGCCCACCCACACGGCGGCATCGGTGCTGCGCGCCGCATCGTGCCCCGCGGGTACCTCAACCGCGCCCGAGTGCTGCAGCCCATCGACCCTGCGCCGCTCGCCGAGCCGACTCCCCGGGTCGAGCAGTCCGCGGGGGCAGTCCGGCAGCGCCGCGAGGCTGCTCGTCCTCGCCGACCCCGACGGTGACCGCGTCGTCCTCACCGGGGCACGACGGACGTGGGGGCGCGGCTGCTGGTGCAGCCTCCGTGCCGCATCGGTCGGTAGACCAGCTCCAGGGTGCGCCCGTCCAGCACGTGGCTCTCCCACAGGTCCAGGTCGAACTCATCGGCGCCGCGCAGGACGGGGCTGGTGCCGGTGCGCCCCGAGATCACGGGGAAGATCGTCACCTGGAGGCGGTCGACGAGCCCGGCCGCCATCAGCGCCCTGTTCAGCGACAGGCTGGCCTGGGACCTCAACGGCACGTCGGACTCCTCCTTGAGCCGACGGACGACATCGACGGCGTCACCGCTGACGATCGTGGCGTCGGGCCAGCCGAGAGTGTCGGTGAGGGTGGAGGAGATCACCGTCGCCGGTGCGCGCAGGGTGCGCTGGTTCCACTCGTCCCGCGCCAGCGGGTCCTCGCCGCAGACCAGGGCACCGGCGACCTCGCGGAAGGTCGTGGCACCGAAGACCATGCGGGGCTGAGGTTCGAACTGCCGCGCGCGGTGCTCGAGCAGCTCAGGTCCCTGCTTGCCCCAGTAGCCGCCCCAGTCGGCGCCCGCGGCGAAGGAGCCGTAGCCGTCGAGGGTGGAGAAGACGTCCCAGGTGTAGGTGGCGCTCATGCCGGTGCTCCTTCGAGTCGGTCCTGCCACCACGGACCTGCAGCCGGCCGCGGACTCATCGGCGCCCCGCGGGCTCTTCCCGCAGCTGCGGCCCGGTGCAGGGCGCTCAGCTCCCCGGTGGAGCCGGCCAGCACCACGGCCAGCGCCGCCTCCCCGGCGTAGGCGAAGACGGGCACACCCAGGGGGTGCCCGGCCTGGAAGTGCCACGAGAAGCGGCCCTGCTGCGCCTGCTGCCAGCTGTGCTGCACGCGCTCGAGGTCGCGGTAGAGCCAGTCCACGGCGATACCGTCGATGCTCAACCACCCCCCGCCGTCGACCCACGGCCCCCACGCACCGGGAACGGTGACCTCGGTGTCGGGGCCGGCGACCTGCCGGGCCAGGCGCCGCAGCGCTGCCACGTCCAGGGGCGGGCGGTAGTACAGCCCCAGGTCGACGTCGGAGCCCGGTGCGTGCTCGCCGCGCGCACGGCCACCGCCGAGGGCGACCGCCTGCACACCCGGCACCAGGACCAGGCGCTGGGCCACCTCCCGCAGCCGCACGTCGCTGAGCACCCCGACAGCATGCCGCCGAGCCTGCGCACGTCGTCGAGCGGTTGACCGGTCATCCCGCTCATCCCGCGTTGTGCGCGCTGTCGCGGGCGGCCCACGACCTCACGCAATGGCTCCAGATGCGGGCGGTTGCCGCCCGCCACTGCTCCTGGCCGGGGCCCGCGAGGAGTTCCTCACGGGCCTCGGCCAGCTACCCGGCGTCGCCGATTCAGGCCCAGACCTGGGGGGTGGGGGCTTCGGGGGCGGTGGTGAGCTGGGCCATCAGCCCGGCGAAGTCCTCCAAGTGCCAGGTGGTGACGATCTTGCCGGCGCGGACCTGGTGGATGTCCATGGTGCGCATCTCGATGCGGCGTCCGGTGGGCTGGTGGCCCATGAAGGCACCCTGGTGGGTGCCGGAGACGGTGTTGCGGACCGCGACCTTGTCGCCGGCGGCGATGAGGTCCTGGTGCTGGACGTCGTAGTCGGGCATCGCGGCGCGGAAGAGGGCGATCTGGGCGGCCATGCCGGCCGGGCCCTGCTGCTGGCCCGGCGCCAGGGGGATGTCGGTCCAGTCGGGGGCGAGGACTCGGTCGTAAGTGGAGGTGTCGCCGGTGCGGAACGGCTCGTAGAAGGCGCGGACGACGGTGGTGATGTCCTGGGCGCTCATGTGCTGGCTGGTGGGCTGTTCAGGAGTGCTCATGGGGATGGGTCCTTGTCGGTGATGGTCGTCGGTGATGGTCGTCGGTGATGGTCGGACGGGTCGGTGGGGTGCTGCGTTCGGCGGGCCTGGAGCCTGAGGGGTGGCCCGGTCGTGTTGGGCGGCTCGAATCCGGTGTGAGCGGGAGCCCAGTCAGGTCAGGTCAGGACCAGGTCAGGTCAGGGCGAGGAGGAGCCCGGCGAGGACAAGGGTCGCGGCGGTGGCGGCGTGCACGCTCAACGCCTGGCGCACGGTGCCGCCGTTGCGCATCACGATGATCGCGTCCCCGATCGGGGTGATCGCCGCGGCGATCAGGGCCCAGCCGAAGGCGTGCTGCCCGGCGGCGGCGAGGACGACCAGGGGCACGATCCCGGAGGTGATGTCGCGCACGCCCTTGATGTTCGTCAGGGCGCGCAGGCTGTCGGGCGGGACGCCGAAACCGGCCATGGCCACCCGTGGGGCGGCCAAGAAGCGACCGCCGATGAAGAGGATGAAGACGCAGCCGGCGATCGCGACGACGAAGGCGGCGACGGTGGTGACGGTCATGGTGGGCGAGCCCCTCGGAAGGTGGTCTAACGACGTTGTATAACGACGCTAGCAGTCATGCCCTCGCCTGTCTAACACCGCAAGCTAACAGCGCTAGAGTGAGGACGTGAGCCCACGACCAGCCCCCGACCTGAACCTGCGCCGCGAGCAGATCACCCGCCTGACCCGCCAGGTCGCCGAGAACGAAGGGTGGACCGCAGTTACCATGCGCCGGCTGTCCGGCGAGCTCGGCGTCACCCAACCGGTGCTGTACTCCGCCTTCACCGGTCGCCAGGCCCTCATCGACGCCGTCGCCCTCGACGGCTTCGCCGCGCTCACCGCGACCCTGGAAGCCGCCGAGGCCGCCCCGCTGGCGCGGATGGGCGCCTACCTCGACTTCGCTGCCGCCCATCCCCGCACCTACGAGGCGATGTTCTCCATGCCCTCCGGCCTGCGCTTCGGCCACGACACCCACGAACCACTCACCCGGGCCTTCAGCGCCATCCGCGAGGCCTTCCCACCACACGACGACGACACCGACGACACCGAGGACACCGAAGCCGGCGACGTGCAAGCTGAGGTCGCCTGGGCCACCCTGCACGGACTGGCCACCCTGCAAGCCAGCGGACGCCTACCCCTGGAACGCACCCAGGCACGACTCGAAGCCGCCCACCGGATGCTCACTCACCCGTAGGAGCACGTCCGGCGTGCCCCGATAGCTCGCGTGGCCGACTTCACGGTCATGCTTGCGTTTTACTTGATCGCCACCGGCTGACGACGTCAGGATCCCGGCGACCCGCGCAAGGTCGCGCCGCGGCCGATGACCTCCACTGAGGCCCCGAGTCTGGAAACTTGAAGATCACCCAGCTGATCAGGGGCTGAGGTCGTCGTCCACGCCCAGGACGTCCGACGGCCCCTCGGGCTCCCGGGTGCACCTCCGGTCTCGACGCTCAGCGCCGTGGTGCGCTCCTGCGCCGCCCGCGACGTCGCGGTCAAGAGCCGCCCCGCGGTCGCAGGGGTTGTCGCTGCGGGCCGCCGACGGGTCCTCCCGCGCCGGTGAAGGGCCACCGGTGAGCTGGACGAACCTGGCACCGACGATGGCGGTGGCCGGGCGCAGCAGCTTCTGCGAGGACTTCAGCGAGCCGGGTGTGAGTGCGCTGCGGCAGCGATGCGCTCGCGCGTGAGCGCATCGCCGCTGGGCCCAGGTGGGGCCGGTGGTGGCGGCCTCCTGTGTCGCCGGTGGCCGTCCTGGCGCTCGAGGGGATTGCGGTGCGGGCCTGGCATCGGCGCAACCGTGCGGCCCGCCGGCTCGGCGGACCGCACGGTGCAACGCCCACCGGCTGCGGTTGTCGACGCTGTTCAACTGCACCACGCCGGATGCTTCCGGCTGCCTGCCTCGTGTCAGTTCTTGACCGCACCGGCCGACAGGCCTTCGATGAGCTGCTTGCGCAGCGCCACGAAGACCACGATGCTCGGGACGGCCGCGAGGATCGAACCCGCCAGCACGATGTCGTACTGACGCCCCTCGGCGCCGAAGATCGACTGCAGGCCCAACGGCAGCGTGTACTGCGCCGGGTCGCTGACGATGATCAGGGGCCACAGGAAGTTGTTGTAGGTGTTCAAGAAGCTCCAGACGGCCAACGCCCCCAGCGCGGGACGCAGCAGCGGCAGCACCACGCGCCAGAACGTCGTGAACTCACTGGCCCCGTCGATCCGCGCTGCGTCGAGGATCTCGTCGGGCACAGCTTGCTCGCAGAACTGCCGCATCATGAAGATGCCGAACGCCGGGGCGACCCAGGGCACGATCAGCGCGAAGAGCGGCTGGGTCAGGCCTGTCTTGGCCAGCATGATGAACAGCGGCACGATGATCACCGCGAAGGGGATGGCCAGCGAGCTGAACATCGTGTTGAACAGCGCGTCTTTGCCGCGGAAGGAGTACTTGGCGAACCCGAAGCCGGCCAGGGAGCACACGAGCACCGTGACCGCTGTTGCGATCAGCGCGATGACGGTGCTGACGAGGAACCACTGGAGGAAGGAGTACCCCGCGAAGAGGTTGTGGTAGTTCTCCACCGTCGGTTCCGTCGGCAGCAGCCGTGGAGGGTAGGAGAACAGGTCCGAGCGCGGCTTGAACGACGACGACAGGGCCCACACCAGGGGGAAGACCCACAGCAGCGCCGCTAGCGTCAGCGCGGCGAAGACCCAGTGCCGCACCGACGACTTGCGACCACCCGCAGACGGCTTGGGCGCACCGACCCTGGAGCCTGCGGCGCTGGAGGATCCTGGGGACCGTACTTGACTGGTCGTGCTCACTGCTTCCTCCCGATGCCGAGGATCCGCATGGCGATCTGACCCATGAGGAACACGATGATGAACATCACGACGCCGCCGGCTGCCGCGTACCCGAACTCCTGGCGCTGGAAGCCGGCCCGGAAGATGAACTGGGCCACCGAGATCGTCGACTCCCCCGGACCGCCCTGCGTCAGCAGGAACGGTTCTTCGAAGATCTGCGCCGTGCTCACCAGCACGGTCACGATGATGAACGAGGAGATGGGCCGCAACTGCGGCAGGGTCACGTTGCGGAACGACCCCCACAGGCCCGCCCCGTCCAGGGACGCGGCCTCGTACAGGTCTCGCGGGATGTTCTGCAGCCCGGCCAGGAAGAAGATCGTCAGGTAACCCGTCCACCGCCACAGCACCAGGATGATCACGACGACCTTGGCCCAACCCGGACTGGTCAACCAGTCGACCCCTGGCACGCCGAGCGTGGCCCGCAGCAGACCGTTCACCAGTCCGTACTGCTGGTCGAAGAAGAGGCCGAACACCAGGGCCACCACGATCGGCGAGATGACCACCGGCAGGAAGAAGGCCGTGCGGAAGGCGTCACGCAGCTTCAGTCCTCGGGTGTTCATGCCGAGCGCGATGAGCAGCGACAGGGGCAGGACCACCACCATGGTGGCGACCGTGTAGATGCCCGTGTTGCCCAGGGCGGTGTGGAAGCTGGGGTCGGCGAACAGCTGCGCGTAGTTGCGCAGTCCGACCCACGTGGGCGCGCCCAGGCCCGCCCACTCGGTCAGGCTCAGGTACGCCCCGACGAGGATCGGCACGAGCATGAACAGGCCGAAGAGCACGAAGAACGGGGAGATGAAGGCGTACGGCGCGCCCTGCCGGCTCGAGCCGCGGCCCCTGCTGGCGACGCTCGAGGCCGGGCGGCCGAGTGCACGTTCTTGAACGCTGGACATGGTCGAGCCCCCTTCAGGCCTGTCGGGTCTGTTCGCGGTACCCCTTGATCGTCGCCTCGACGACCCGCTCGGGGGTGTAGGCGCCGGAGTACAGGCCCAACAGGGCCGCTCCCATCGCGACGGAGAGTTGCTGCATGGTCGCGGACTGGTAGAACGAGGGGATGTCCTGCGCTCCTTGAGCGTACACGTCGAACACCCGCTGGTCTCCGAGGTACGCATCGGTGATGTCGGTGAACTCCGGCGCGGAGTACAGCGACTTGATGGTGGGCAGGTACCCGCCGATCTGGTAGCGCAGCAACTGTCCCTCGGGTGTCAGGTACGTCCGCTTCAGCAGGTCCACGGAGGCCTGCCTGGCGGCGTTGTTCAAGCCCACCGCGAAGCCGGTGCCACCCAGGTTGCTGGCGATGTGCCCACCACCGGTGAACCGCGGCAGGGTCCGCATCCGCCACAGCCCGGCCTGCTCGGGCACGTTGGCCTGCAGGCCGTAGACGTTGTACCAGTTCGGCATGACGATGGCGATGAGCTCTCCTTGCTTCAGCGCGGCCGCCGCCGCGCTGCCGTAGGGGTCCCCGAGCACCTTGAAGGTGCCGTTCTGGACGCCGCGCTGGATGACGTCGAGGGTCTCCAGGACCTCCGGCGTGTCGATCGTCAGGTTGCCGTCTGCGTCGAACGGCGCTCCACCGCGCTGCAGCAGGAACTGCAGGAAGCTGTTGAAGATCGAGGTGTTGTCGCCGTTGGCGACCATGCCCAGCGACTTGCCGGTGGCGGCCGCCAACTGCTCCCCGGCCTGCAGGTAGTCCTCCCACGTCTGCATCTGCGGGTCGATCCCGTGTGCCTCGAACTCGTCCTGGCGGTAGTAGAAGACCGAGATCGAGCTGTCGGACTCCAGGGCGTACAGCCGCCCGTCGACCGAGTAGGGCTCGGTCCTGAGCAGGTCGTCACCGAGGTCGGTGGTGAGGTCGCTGAGGTCGACGAACAGGTTCTCGGCCATCTGGGGCTTCATCACCCGGGGCCACTCGGAGATGATGATGCCGAGCATGCCCGGCCCGGACTGGCCGGCGACGGCCTGGGTGATCGTCCTGGAGAGCAGGTCCGAGCCGTTGGCCGACACGGGGTTGATCGTGTCCTGGAAGGCGGAGCCGGCCATCAGGTCCGCGTCGGCGGCCGATGCCTGGAAGGTCTTGACGTAGCTGGGATCGTGCGTCCAGAAGCCGATGTCGACCGCGCCGGAGGTGCTCGCGGCCTGCTGACCGCTGGAGCAGGCGGTGAGCCCGCCTGCTCCAGCGGCACCGAGGACGAGACCGCCCAGGACGGCCCGCCTGCTCACGCCGGCTCGTCCGCTCACGCCGACCCGGGGTGCGCGTGAGGCGTGCGCTGTGAGCTGCCCGGGTGGGACGTCGTTGTCTGCCACAGACATGGAACTCCTTCGTTCTGGGCCTGATCGGATCGAGGGCTTCGATCCGGTGGGGCACTGGTCGAGCGTGCGGGTCGTGCTCCGCCTGGGGGCACGGACCCCTCACGAGGCGGTGCCAGAGGTGGCCCGGGTGCCCGGGCGGCCTCAGGCGGTCGTCGTGGCCGGCTGCAGCCGCGCGGTGATGGCGGTGATGAGCTCGACGGACTCGACGTGCACGCCCTCGCGCACGTCGCGGACGGCGGGGTCGACCCACACCCCGGTGCTGGAGCGCCAGGGCAGCAGCTCGAACAGGACGCCGTCCTGGGCCGCGGCCTGACGGTGCTGGCTGATGTCGATGTCCCAGTCCCTGCCGTGCCAGAAGTGGTCGCTGATGACCTCTCCCTGCAGCACGGCCCGGCCGGTGTCGCCGCTCCAGCGCACGCGCAGCAGCGCGCGGTCGGCGCCCTGCAGCCGGTCGCTCGGTACGCGCACGGTCAGGCGGGCAGCGGTGGAGTAGTCGGTGGGGGCGCTGAGGCGGTGCAGGGGCCCGCCGGTGCGCGCCGGGGGTTGCTGGACGCTCTCGGGGCGGAAGTGCTTCAGCAGGCGGTGGCTGCCGGCCTGCGGGGACTGCACGTTCCAGCTGGTCCACAGCCCTTGGCGCACCGGCGCGCCGAGGGTGGCGCCGCTGCTCGTCCAGTCCACCGGTGCCGGCAGCACCGACACCTGCGCCGCACCGCTCTCCAGGGTGATCACCAGGTCGCCGTGCTCGGCGTGCACGGGAGCGTCGGCGAGGACGAGCCGATCCTCACCGGCGACCTTCAGGCGGTACAGCTGGTCGGCCGTGGCTTCGTCCAGGACGAGGATCCTGGCGTCGGCGAGCTCGACGACGCAGTCCTTGCCCGGCGCCTGCGTCAGCTCGACCAGGGTGTGCTCGCCGACCGCGCTCGCGGTGCCGGCACCCCCGGCCACGGCCTCGCCCTCGATGAGGAGCTGCACGGGCACCCCCGGGCTGGCGCTGAGGACCAGCAGGTCGCTGCCCTCGTGGGTGAGCCGGGTGATGATCTGCGCGGTGGCGCTGCGCAGGGTGGTGCGCTCGGTGAGGGCGTAGCGCAGGGGCCACACCAGCGAGCGCCCGGCGGGGATGTCCACGGGTCGGGTGGGGACGGTGAGGGTGGTGTCGGGGAAGTCGATGCTGACCTGCACGTCCTTCTGCGCGGCCAGTGCTCGCTTGGCCGGCTGGTAGGTGGTCAGGAACAGGTACCCCGAGCGGCCGTCGGAGCGCACGGCCCAGCGCAGCTCGTCCGGGTCGTCGCTGCCGCCGCCGATGCTCACGCCCATGGGGGCCAACCGGTGGCCCTCGGCCGCCAGCCACAGGTGCTGGCGGCGCAGGTAGTGGTGGTGCGGGCGGATCTGGCCGTGCTCGCCGATCGGGGCGTGGAAGTCGTAGGTGCGGGTGGGGATGTCGTTGGGGTACCCGGTGGCGTGCGACTCCTGCTCCGTGCCGTGGGCCCCCACGCGCTGGGTGCCGCCGGCGTACATGTAGTACCCCTGCCAGATCGAGCCGCTGCCGATCTTGGCCAGGCTCAGGGCCGCGACGTCCTCGGGGGCGACCAGGGGGCGGCGGTGGTAGGCCACGTGCATGCCGCCGCCGAGCTCGCAGGTGGCGAAGGGGAAGTCCTCCGCCTCTGCGGCGGTGGCGGGGGCTGCGCCGGTGTCCAGGACGATGCCGTCCAGGGCCTGGCGCAGGTCCGCGCCCACGCTGAGGTCGTCGCGCACGTGGCTGTAGCGGAAGTGGAAGGGCGCGAACGCGGGCCACTCGACCCGGGAGTCCTCCCAGAAGCCGTCGGAGTAGGCGCTGTACAGCGGCAGCAGGTTCGGGGGCAGCTGCGCTCCTCCCCAGCCGGTGGCGGTCCACAGCGGCACGCGCAGGCCCAGGTCCTCGGCCATCTCACGCAGCGTCGCCAGGTGCTGGGGCTGGTCGTAGAGCTCGTTGTCCATCTGCGCGGCGATGACGGGTCCGCCCTCGCCGTGGCTCAAGCCCCGCAGCTGGGCGATGGTCTGGGCGTAGAAGGCGCGCGCCAGGGCGAGGTACTCGGGGTCGTTGGTGCGGGTGGGCAGGTCGCGTTCGACCAGCCAGTCGGGGAAGGCGCCGTAGCGGGCCTCGCCGTGGCCCCACGGCCCCATCCGGACGACGACGTCGAGCTCGAAGTCCGCGGCCAGCTCGATGAAGGCGCGCAGGTCGCAGTTGCCCTCCCACCGGAAGTGCCCGGGCTCGGGTTCGTGCGCGGACCAGAAGACGTAGGTGGCGACGGAGTTCAGGCCGCCGGCCCTGGCGTGGCCGAGGACCTCCTTCCACCGCTCGCGCGGCAGGCGGGAGTAGTGGACCTCACCGGTGATCGGGAACCACGGGCGCCCGGCACGTTCGATCCACCGGCTGGTCACCTCGATCCGATCGGCGCTGCCCTCGGGCTCGCCCAGCGGCAGGTGCCCGCGGCGCTCGGCGGGCGGCGGCAGCACTCGCAGCCTCCGGTCGGTCGCGACCGCGCCGATCTGCTGAACCTCGTCGTTCACTTCGTGCCTCTCGTGGTGGCTGACTCGTGCGGTGGTGGCTGACTCGCCGGGTGGTGGCTGCCTCGTGCGGTGGTGCCTCAGGCCGAAGCGGAGTTGACGACGTCGGCGGCTGCGGTGTTGAGCGGGTCGCGGTGCAGCACCTGCCGGGCCAGCTCGAGCGCCTCGCGGCTGTGCCCGTCCAGCAGGGCGAGCTGGGCTCGCAGCACCTGGGTGCGCAGGTCGTGCGTCTGCTGCACGTCGGTGGCGAAGAGCAGCATCGTGGGCAGCGAGGTGGCGAAGTAGTCGATGTCGGCGCGCACCGCGCTCTGGCGGTGGGCGTAGTCGGCCAGGCCGTTGCGCAGGGCCCGGGCGGTGCTCTCCTCGCCCAGCCGCCGTAGGGCGGTGACCGAGGCGGCGGTGCGCTCGGAGTAGGCCTGCACCTGCATGCCCTGGAAGTCGCCCTGCTGCTGCGCCGAGGTCCGCCAGGCCTGCCGGGCCCGCTCGGCATCGCCGGCTGCGGCAGCGGCATCGCCGAGGACCAGGTGCAGCTCGGCGGTGTTGGCCAGCGCGTGCCGGGCCTCGCCCAGCGAGGCGGGGGGCTGCAGGGCGTGCTCGGCGTGCCGGACGGCGACCTCGGCCAGCCCCTGGCGCAAGCACTGGCGCGCCAGGCTCAGGTGGGCGGCTTCCCAGGCGGCCAGGACGCGGCCCTCGCCGCCCTCCCACGGCTGGAAGCGGCGGTTGCCCAGGACCTCCAGGGCCTCGGCGGGGCGGCCGGTGGCGGTCAGCAGCTCAGCCAGCTGCGCGCAGAGGTCGTCGCGCTGCTCGACGAGGTCGCGACGATCGAGCAGGACGTCCAGGCGGGCCTGCGGGGAGGTGCCGCGGCGTCCTTCGAGCTGGTCGGCTTCGAAGAGCAGCCGGGCGTCGTCCGGGGCGGTCTTGCGTGCCCGCTCGAACCAGTAGGCGCCCGCCTGGGTGTCGCGGTGCACGTTGTACGCCGCGATGCCCAGGTTGCGCAGGACCACCGGGTCGCTGTCGTCACCGGCAGCGGCGACCTGCCAGGCCTCGATGGCCTCCTCCCGGCGGCCGGCGGCGTACAGCCAGTGACCGGCCAGGCCGGCCAGCAGGGTGTCCTCGGGCCAGCGGGCGCGCAGGGCTGCGAGCAGGTCGTTGTCGCTGTGGGCGGGGAAGCACCAGCGTCGATCGCTCTGCCGGGCGCGCTGCAGAGCAGCACCGGCGGCCTCCTCATCGCCGCGCAGCAGCTCCAGCTGGGCCAGGTACAGCCAGGCCAGGGGTGCCACGTTGCGCTGACCGGGTGTGGGGCGCAGGCGGGCGGCCTCCTGCAGCACGGCGGCGGCAGCGGCGTCCTCACGGATGGAGAGGTACTCCAGGGCCACGTCCAGCGCGATGGTCGGGTCGTCCGTCGGCGCTGCCGCAGTCGGCAGCGACAGCCGGGCGGCCAGGTGCCGCGCCCAGGCGTCCAGCGCGTTCAGCTGCAGCGTCTGGTGCACCAGTGCGGCGGCGCGCTCGCTCTCGCCCAACCTCAGCGCGGCGACCGTGGCCAGGTTGCGGGCCTGCACCGATCGCGGAGCGGACTGCAGCAGCACCTCCAGCGCCTCTGCGGCCTGCCGGTCGCGGCCGCTGGCCAGGTCCAGGCGGGCGGTGGCGATCGTGGCCGGCTCGGCCCAGGCCTGGTCCCACATCGCGGTCCCCAGCGCCGCGCGCGCCTCCTGCGCGCGCCTCAGGCGGGTGAGCACCACACCCAGCCGGTAGTGCGCCTCGCCGTCGCGGGGGTTGGGGTTGCGGTGCGTCAAGCGGGCCACGGCGCTGCGCAGGTGCGCCTCGGCCTGCTCCAGGCGACCGTCGAACTGCCGGCGCCCGGCGAGGGCCACGTTGCACCGCGCGTCACCGGCATCGCGCCGCAGGGCCTCGTGCCAGTAGGGCTCCGGGGACCGGGTGGCGTGGCGGTACTGCTGCAGGTGCAGGCCGGTCAGGTACAGCTCCTCCAGCGTGCCGATCTGCTGCGGGGTGGGCGGCTCGCTGGCCGCGGCCGGCAGCTGCCCGTCGGCGGGGGCCTGCGGTGCTCGGGGTCGCCAGGTGAGCAGCACGGCGCCCTCGTGGCGCACGAGGACCTCGATGCCGGTGGGCTCCACCCGCCGGCCGACCTCGAAGTCGACCGCGTACGGGCGCCCGGGCGCCAGGTCCGCGGTGGCGGCGTGCACGAGCTCGCCGTCGGCGCGCACCTCGATGACGCTGCCGGGCCGCAGCGCGGTGCTGGCCACGCCCACCCGCACGCGGGTGCGCTCGTGCTCGCAGCGCACGTCCAGGCGCACCGCGGCCTCCCGGGTGGCCTGGTGCACCGGGCCGATGTCCTGGATGGGGTACCAGTACTGCGAGAAGCGCTTGGTCTCCCCCGGGCGCAGGAAGGCGAAGTCGGGCTGGTTGTCGGTGAAGACCCCGGCCATCAGCTCCACGTAGGGGCCGTTGCGGTCGGTCAGGTGCGCGTCCCAGGCCCAGCCGAAGGGTGCGTTGCCCCACGTCCACTGCTTCTTGCCCGGCGAGAAGCGGTGGTCGGCCCAGTGCACGAAGCCGGCGCCGGCGCGGTGGTCGTAGCCGCCGAAGAAGTCGTCCTGGGTGCTCAGGCACATGTAGGAGGTCGGCACCGGGATGTTGCGGTACCAGTCCAGGCGGTCGCCGTCGGGGCGCTGGGGCGTGCGCTGCGCGGGGTAGTCCACCCCGTAGTAGCGTCCCTGGGCCGCGGGGAAGGTGGTCATGGCGCGCTTGGCGTGGTCGGCCACGACGTGCACGTCGGTGGGGAAGAACGACTGGTACTCGTCGTTCACCGCCGCGGCGACGTTGGCCCACCACAGGAACGTCTGCACCTCGGCCGTGCGGTTGACGACGTTGGCGCGCAGCTCGATCAAGGCGCTGGCCGGACGCAGGCGCACACCGTGCATGCCCTGCATGCGCTGGAAGGGGTCGTGGTCGGAGCACCAGACCGTGACCGCTCCATCCGCCTCCTCCTCGATGCTCGCCTCGGTGGGCAGGTACGTGGCCGGGCGGTGGTGCTGCGGCCAGTTGAACTCGACGCCGCCGGAGATCCAGGGTCCCAGCAGACCGACCAGGGCGGGCTTGATGACGTCGTTGCGGTAGAAGAAGTCGTAGTCGCGGGTCTTGTCCAGCCCCACGTGGATGCGACCGCCCAGCTCAGGCAGGATCATCAGGCGCACGAAGTCGTTGTCCAGGTGGACGGCGTCCCAGCGGCGGGGGCGCTTGTCCTGCGAGATGCGGTCGGTGAACGGCATCGGGTAGACCGCTCCGGAGGAGCCCTGGTAGACGCGCTGGTCCAGGTAGGCCGGGTAGCGGTCCGGCAGGTCGGGCTCGTAGGTGTCGATGACGACCGGCTCGCGCCAGACACGGACCGGTCGACCCGCGATCTGCGCTGGGACCGGGGGGAGCGCGATGCGCGACTCTGCACTGAGCATGCGCTCGATGCTAGGCACGTTGACGCGCCCGGCCGATGGGCGTTTCACTGCTCGACATGGACGAAGCACCGGCCCTGGCGGATCTTCGGGACAGCATCCGGGACGGCTTCGCCGGTCAGCGCATGTCCGTGGTCCCCCGGCCAACCGTGCAGCGTGCGCTGCAGCAACCGGTCACCTCACGGCTCGTGGCCACCGACGCCGGGTTCTTCCCCCACGCCGTGCGACATGGACGGTCCAGGCCTGCCGGTGCCGAGGAGGACATCGTGCTGCTGTGCACCGACGGAGCCGGCTGGTACAGGTCCGCCGGCACGCGCTGGAGCATCGCGCCCGGCGACGTCGTGGTCATCCCCGCCGGGCTGGAGCACGAGTACGCAGCCAGCCAGGACGATCCGTGGACGCTGTGGTGGATGCACCTCACCGGCCCGGACAGCCGGCACCTGGTCGCCGCGGCGCTGCAGGCGGCGGGCGGGGCGGTGACGCACCTGCGCGACCCCTCGCCCGTGGCGAGCTTGATCTCCCAGGTCATCGACGCGCTGGAGGGCGGGACCACCACCTCCAGCCTGACCCGCTCGGCCGGTGCCGCCTGGCACGCCCTGACCCACGTCATCGCCACCGGCCGCCGGCCACCGGGCGCCAGCTCGAGCCCGGTGGAGCGCGCGGTCGAGCACTTGCGCGCCACGGCACCGCAGCGGACGTCTTCGAGCTCGTTGGCGGCCATGGTCGGCCTGAGCGCTTCACAGCTGACGACCCTCTTCCAGCGCCAGGTGGGCATGTCGCCACTGCGCTTCCAGACCGAGCTGAGGATGGGGCTGGCTCGCCGGCTGCTGGACACCACGCAACTGCCCGTCTCCGCCGTGGCCCGCCAGGCCGGCTACGACGACGCCTTGTACTTCTCCCGCCAGTTCGCCCGCGTGCACGGCGTGCCGCCGAGCGCCTACCGCGCGCGTGGGCGGTGAGCCGCGGGCGGTGAGCCCCGCTCGCGGGAGGTGCAGCGCGGGCGCGGGAGGTGCAGCGCGGGCGCGGAGAGCGCCGTCGCGCACCCGGCCCGCGGCCCGTGCTGCGGCGGCACGTCCACCTGCGCCTCGCGGGGGGCTCGGTGGGACCAGAGCCCGCCCCCCGCTGAAACTGCCCGGTCGCACCGGTGCACGCGAGCGGTGCGGGCAGCAGCGCGTCAGCGGCACCCGGAAGGGGTCCTCCGTCGCAGCACCGCTGCGCCCTGGCCCTCCTCGGCCTTGACATGTCATACCGGTCGCAGCACGATCTGGCACTGCGAGCCGACTGGGACGACGACGCCTCGAGCCGCACGGCCCAGCGCGCGCACCCACCCGACAGCGGTGCTCGCCACACCGGTGGTTCGGACACCGGCGGTTTCAACACAGGTGGTCGCCACACCGGTGGTTTCCACACCGTCGCTGCCGACACCGGTACCACCGGTCCGGCGCACTCCCAGGTGCCCACGAGCGCACCTTCACCGGAAGGACTGCCCGTGCTCTTCGGCGCCAGCTACTACCACGAGTACCAGCCCCTCCCCCGCCTGCAACGCGACCTCGACCTCATGGTCGATGCCGGCTTCACCGTGATCCGCGTGGGCGAGTCGACGTGGAGCAGCTACGAGCCGGTCAGCGGCCGCATCTGCTTCAGCGCCCTGACCGCCGTGGTGGACGCCGCGCACGAGCGGGGCCTGAAGGTCGTCGTGGGCACCCCCACCTACGCCGTGCCCCCGTGGCTGGCGCGCCAGTTCCCCGAGATCATGGTCACGCCGCCCGACGGGCAGCGGTTGGCCTACGGCGGGCGTCAGGACGTCGACTTCACCCACCCCTCCTTCCTCTTCCACGCCGAACGGCTCATCCGCGCGATGGCAGCCGCCTTCGCCGGGCACCCCGGCGTCATCGGCTTCCAGGTCGACAACGAGATCGGTGTGCGCGAGATCGCCAGCGCTCACGTCGTCGAGCGGTTCCGTCAGCACGTGATGGACGAGCTCGGAGGCGTGCAGGGCGTCAACGACAAGTGGGGCCTGACCTTCTGGAGCCACCGGCTCTCCGAGCCGCAGGACCTGTGGGCGCCGGCCGGCAACAGCGTCCCGGGTTACGCGCTGCAGTGGCAGCGCTTCCAGGCCGAGCTGACGGTGCAGTTCCTCACCTGGCAGCGCGACCTGCTGCGCGAGCACCTGCGCCCGGAGCAGTTCGTCGTCCACGACCTCATCGGCGGCCACAGCGCGGGCTCCGCCGACGTGCTGGGGATCGCGCGTGCCCTGGACAAGACGGCGGTCAACATCTACAGCCCGCTGCAGCGGGCCGTGGAACTTCCCCCACCCCCCGAGCAGGTCGCGGCACGTTCGGGCCCGGACTGGATGGACTCCGCCGGTACCTGGAGCATGCTGTGGAAGGCCGACATGGCGCACAGCCTGCGCGGCCCGCATGGATCCCGGTTCTTGATCACCGAGGCTCAGGCCGGCTCCATCGGCTGGCACGACACCAACGTGCCCCCCTGGCCCGGGCAGCTGCGCCTGTTCGCGCACCTGATGAACAGCCGCGGAGCCGACATGCTCACCTACTGGCACTGGCACACCCTGCACTACGGCCGGGAGAGCTACTGGGGCGGCGTGCTGGGCCACGACGGTGAACCCGGGCGCATCTACGAGGAGGTCCGCCGCCTGGGCGCGGAGCTGAAGTCCATCGCCGCCGACGTCGCCGACGCCGTCCCCGATGCCGACATCGCGGTGCTGTACTCCCGCGACAGCCTCAGGGCGCTGCAGGCGGACCCGGCGCTGCGCGAGCCCCTGACCGGCGCAGCGGACCCGCACAGCTACTCGCGCGTGCTGAACTCCTGGCTCAAGGCCGCCACCAGCACCGGCACCCAGGTGCGCATCGTGCACCCGGACTCCGACTGGCACGGCCAGCAGGTGCTGGTCGTGCCGGCCCTGTACGTCGCCGACGAGGCTCTGCTGCAGTCCATCACCGCCCGCGCCCGGCAAGGGGCCCACGTCGTCCTGACCTTCCGCAGCGGCTACGCCGACGAGTGGCTGCGGGTGCGCTGGACGCGCGCTCCCGGCCCGCTGCGCGAGGCCGTCGGCGCCTCCTACCAGGAGTACTGCACCCTGCCCGAGCCGATCCGGCTGACCGTCGCTGCCACCGATCCACGGCCCGGCGCGCAGGACCGGCCCGCGCAGGACCTGCCGGCGCAGGACCTGCCGGCGCTGGAGCTTGCCGAGGGCGCCAGCGCCTGCGCCTGGGCCGACGCGCTGGTGGCCGAGTCCGCTCAGGTGCTGCTCGGCTACGACGACCCCTTCCTGGGCGGCTTCGCCGCCGTGACCACGCACGCGGTCGGTGAAGGTCGCATCACCTACGTCGGCTGCCTGCTGGACGATGCGAGCACCGCCTCGCTGCTGCGCTGGGCCCTGCGCGAACGCCGCCAGCACCCGCTCGCCAGCCGCTGGGACGCACCCGAGCAGGTGCACGTCAGCAGCGCGGTGCGAGCGGACGGACGACGCCTGTGGACGTTGACCAACCACAGCTGGGAGGCGACCAGCGTGAGAACGCCGTTCCGGGGGCGGGTGCTCACCGCCGACGACAGCAGCACCGCCGGCGACATCGGCCGCGCAGCCGAGCTGCCGCTGGCGCCGTGGGGCGTGGCGATCGTGGTGGAGGAGGCAGGAGCACAGGCGTGAGCCGCACCGTCGGCATCCAGACCCCGCACCTCAAGGCCACGTCCCTCGGCGTCGCCTGCTGGCAACTGCTCGGCGGCGCGGTGCGCACCCACGTGCGCACGTGCGACCACCCCGGTGGCGGTGACTCCCGCTCCGTGTACGGCACCGCCAGCGCCGCCGGCTTCGCCGAAGCCGCTGCCGGGAGCAGGGCCGCCGGCTCCAGCGCGGTGAAGGCCCTGGCCGTGCCCGTGGGCACCGGGCTGCCCCGCCGCGCCGACGTCCTGCGCACCGCACGCACGATGGCCGCGGTGCGCGAGGCCGTCGGGGACGAGGTGCACATCGCGGTCGACCTGCACGCGCGGACCACCGCAGCCATCGTGCGCACGGCGCGATGGAGCACGCCCGCGCCTTCGCCGAGGCCGCCCCGCTCCTCCTCGAAGAGCTGGGCCAACCGGGCAACGCGCAGGCGCAGGCGCAGCTGGCGCGCGATGCCCGTCCCGATCGCCACCGGGGAGCGGCTGAACGCGCTGCAGGAGGTCCGCGAACACCTCCACGCCGGTGCCTGCGCGGCGCTGCAGCCGGACGCGTGCCACGTCCGGGGACCCACCGCGCTGCGCAAGAGCGCTGCTGTGGCCGAGACCTGGCACGTTCTGCGGGCCCCTCACAACGCCCTGGGACCCACCGCCACGCTCGTCAACCAGCACGTCGCCTTCGCCACTCCCGGCGTCATGATGCAGGAGGTCATGCACGCCGACGTGCCCCGGCGCGAGGACGTGGTCAGCGGCTCGCTGCCCACCGTCGGCGGGAAGGTGCAGCTGCCACGAGTGATCGGGTGGGGCATCGACGTCGACGAGCGCGTGGACGCCCGGCACCGCCGCACCCCTGCACCCATGAGCCGGTGCTGGACCTGGCTGGCGACGACGGGCTCACCGCGGACTGGTGAACCGGCACGGGTGGGCGCCTTCGACCCGCGAGCACGCCTGGCACCACCTGCCGCGCGAGCCGACGGCAGCCACCCACCGGCCACCAGCACGCCCACCGGCCACCAGCACCGGGCGCGCCCCTGAGCGGGCCGCACGAGCCCGCCTTGGCAGACCCCACCACCGATCTGGAGATGCTCTCGTGACCTACGCACCCGTCCCCCTGCCCGAGCACCTGCCCGAGCAGCTGACCATCACGCTGTGGGACTTCACCTGGTTCACTCGCACGGGTCCTGGCGAACCCTTCGAGGACCTCGACCGCGCCTTCGCCGAGGCCGTCGAGCGCGGCTACAACACCATCCGCATCTGCGCGATGCCCTTCTACCTCTTCCGCTCCGGCCTGGACACCCGCCAGGCCCGCTTCGGCCCGCTGGGCGGGGGGTACGGTCAGGGGACCCGCTGGTACGACGTGCGCCACCGCAGCGTCCTGGATGCCCGCGCGCACCTGCTGCAGCTGTTCCGCGCCGCGCAGCGCCACGGCGTCTTCGTCATCGTCTCCAGCTGGGAGTACCAGCAGACCTCCTCCTTCTCCGGCGACCGCCGCTGGTTCGACGCGCTGATGCGGGTGCCGGCCGAGGAGCGGGCGCTGGTGATGGCCGAGGCCCACGCCGACCTGTACGAGCACCTCGACGAGCACGGCCTGAGCGAGCGGGTGGCGTTCGTGGAGCTGCACAACGAGGTCCAGGCCGGGTACCTGACCGAGGGACTGCCGGGCCAGGAGCCGGCCGTCGTCGAGCTCGAGGAGCGGCTCTCGCGCGCGCTGGCGGCCTTCCGGCGCCGGCTGCCGCAGGTGCCGGTCACCGTCAACTACTCCCGGGTCCCCGTCGATGCGATGCGCGGCATCCCGCGGGAGATCGACGTGGCGGTCTTCCACCCCTACGTCTACGGGGTCCTGGAGGAGCAGACCACCGGCTTCGCCCTTCGCGACCCCGCCCGCTTCAGCACCGAGCGCGTGCGCCCGCTGCTGCGGCCCGACGCTCCCGACTACGAGCAGTGGCAGCCTCCGGCCGAGGACCTGTGGCGCAAGGAGGCCACCATCGTCGGCAAGCCGGAGATCTACGTGCACGACTGGGCCGATCCCCGGGTGTGGGACCTGTACCTGTACGAGCGCTACAGCGCCCACCACACCCAGATGGTGTTCAAGCTCAGCGAGTGGATCGACATCGCCAACGACTTCGCCCGTGGCCGAGGCATCCCGCTGGTCTTCGGCGAGGGCTGGCTCGGTTACACCCCCCTGCGCGCCACCTTCGAGGAAGGTCCCATCGGGGCCCAGTACTGCCGTCGCGCGGCCGCCAAGGCCAGGGCCGTGGGCGCCCGCGGGTCCATCGTGTGCTCCAACGCCGCCCCTCACCACCCCATGTGGGCGGATCAGGCGCTGCAGGTGCAGTGCAACGCCATCTTCACCGGTCGATCCGGCTTCAGCGAGGACACCGCGGCGGTCACCTACGCCGACCACGGCTTCTGAGCCGGCGGTCTTACCCGCTCCCGAAGCGATCCACTCACAGCCCCTGTGCCGGGAGCGCGCTGCCACCACCAGCGGTGTGGGATCCCGCCACGTGCCGCGGGCGGGACGAGGCGGAGAGGGTGTGGGGCCGTGCACCACCGGCGACGCCCAGGACCTGTCCAGCGCCGCGAGCGCCTGAGCTCCACGGAGCCAGCGACCTTCGTGCCGGCACCAGCGCTCGACATCGTCGAGGCGGTGGGCGCAGGTGACACCTTGGCCACCGGGTACCTGGGCCGCCGGGTACCCGGCCTCGCGCCTGGTCGACCGCTCCATGGCCGATTCGACGGCTGACTCGACGGCTGACTCGACGGCCGGCTGGCTGGCCGTGGGCCACCGGGGGGCCGACGTCGTCCTGATCCCACTCGCCGACCACGCCCAGCACGCCCAGCACGCCCACCACGCCGACACCGGCGCGCTGCACGAGCCGGAGGAGCGCGGTGCCTGAACCTGCGGCCGGCTTCTGCGAGCTCGCACTCAGTCGCCCGCCCGTCCTGGTCGTCCTGCGCGGACTCAGCCGCGAGCAGATCGTCGACCTGACACAAGGCGCCCGGGATCTCGGGGTGCACCTGGTGCAGGTGCCCGTGCACAGCCGGGAGTGGCTGGCCGCGCTGGAGCAGTTGGCAGCTCGCACGTCGGATCGAGGAGGCGTTCAGGTCGGCGCCGGCACCGTCACCACCCGCACCCGAGCGCGCGAGGCGGTGGCGGCCGGCGCAGCGGGTGCAGCCGCGCGCGGTGGGCCGCTCGGGGTGGGTGGTTGGACGTCTCGCCCCGGGCGGTGATCACCGCATTCTCGCAGTGATCACCGCACGGGCCCCGCCGGTGGCGCCGACCTCGCCGGTGCAGCCGCCGGGGCCGGCGGCAGCGCCGGTCCACGTCTGGCACGCCGCAGCGCTCGGGCAGTCGAGCACCCCGCGAGGCGATCGCAGCCGCGCCGCGTGGACGCTGGAGCAGCTGCCGGCCGAGGCCGGCACCGCCGCACTGGCCGGGCCGGGCCAGGCCGGGCCAAGCCGGGCCAGGCCGGGCCAGGCCGGGCCAGGCCGGGCTGGGCTGGGCTGACAGGCCAAGCGCGCGCGTTCGCACCCTGAGGCCGGCTCGAGCCGGCCT
>NZ_JBJLSG010000031.1:0-43439 GCF_050871925.1 Kineococcus gurbantunggutensis | reverse complement strand
GGGCCCCCAGCGCCGCGGGGGCTCCCGGGGGCCCCACGGGCACCCGCGCGGGCCCCCCCGGGGGCCAGCACCCGCACGCCGTCCGCCGCACCGCCCGCGCTGTCGCCCGCGTCGACGCCCTCGAGCACGGCGGTCTGGAAGGTCTCCAGGCCCCGCGAGCCGCGCCGCAGCACCGCCCGGCCGGGGGTGGTGTCGCTGATGGCCGCCGGGGACGCGTCGCCCACGACGTCCTCGGCGTCGGCGCGGTCCTGCACCCGCAGCGCGATGCGGGCGTTGGTGTTCGCGCGGATCTCCGGGCTGACCACGCCGGCGGGGCGCTGGGTGGCCAGCACCAGGTGCAGGCCCAGCGAGCGGCCCACCGCCGCCAGGCGCACCAGGCCGTCGACGAAGCCGGGCAGCTCCTGCGCGAGCACGCGGAACTCGTCGACGACGACCACCAGGCGCGGCACGGCCGCCGCGGCGGGCGAGCCCGCCGGCAGGTGCGCCACGTCCGCCGCGCCCGCGGCGCGCAGGACGCCCTCGCGGCGGCGCACCTCCGCGCGCAGGCTGCGCAGCACCCGCTGCGCCAGGTGCTCGTCGAGGTCGGTGACCAGCCCGTCCACGTGCGGCAGGCCCGCGCAGCCGGCGAACGCCGCACCGCCCTTGTAGTCGACGAGCACGAAGCGCACGGCGTCCGGCGGCGCCTGCAGCGCCAGGCTCAGCACCAGCGCCCGCAGCAGCACCGACTTGCCCGAGCCGGTGGTCCCGGCGACCAGGACGTGCGGGCCGTCCGCGACGAGGTCCAGCCGGCAGGGCCCGGCGGCCGTGGCGCCCAGCACCGCGACCGCGCCCGGGGCGCGGTCGCCCCAGGCGGCCGCCAGCGCCGCCGGCCGCGGTGCGGCCGTCCCCGGCAGGCCCAGCAGCGGCAGCAGCGCCACCCGCGCGGGCACCCCGGCCCCGCCGCCGGCGGGCGCGGCGTCGCGCACCGGCGCCAGCGCCCGCGCCAGCTGCCGCGCCCACCCCGCCGCCGCCCCGTCGGCCGCCACCGCCACCGCCGCGCCCCCGGCGTGCAGCACGGCGTCCCCGGAGCCGTCCGCCGCCAGCTCCAGCACGCTCGCGCACTCCGCGGGCAGCCGCGTGCGGTCGGTGTCCAGGCAGAGCACGTGCACGCCCTCGGCGGTGCCCGAGCGCAGCACGCGCGCCAGGTCCGCGTCGGTGCGCAGGTCGGCCGCGCCGTCGACGAGCAGCACCAGGGCGCGCGGCTCGCCACCGCTCCCACCGCCCCCGGGGCCCCCGGCGGCGCCGCGGGCGCCGCGGGCGCGGGCGCGGCGCTCCACCTCCGCGGCGAGGACGGGCAGCGGCTGCGCCGCGGGCAGGGCGTGCGGCAGCAGCTCCACCCAGCCCCACGCCCCCGCCGGGCCGGTCACCGCCAGGCCCAGCTCCTCGGGGCCGTGCCAGGCGGCCAGCTGCCCGAGCAGCTGGCGCGCCACCGCCGTGACGAGCTCGCGCGGGCCGGCCACGCCCAGCGGGCCGCGGCGCAGGTCGGCGGTCACGGGGACGTCGTCCAGCTCGGAGCCGGGGGCCGGGTCGGCGGCGGCGGGCGCCGAGCCGGACGCGGGGCCGGTCGCCGGGCCGGACGAGGGGCCGGGCGCGGCGTCGGGGTCGTCCTCGCGCACGGTGCTGCCGGTGGCCCGCACCCGCCCCAGGCCCACCCGCACCACGAGGGCGTCGGGGGCGCTGCGGGTGCGCTCGTACAGGCGGCTGCCGCGGCCGGCGGCCTGGGCGAGCACCTCGGCCGGTCCGGGCGCCTCCTCGTGGCGCCGGCGGTGCTCGGCGGCCAGGGCGGCGGCGTGCCGGGCGCCGACCCGCTCGCGGGCCGCGTCGCACGCGGCCCGCGCCCGGAGCCCCTCGGCGGCCGCCCGACGGCGCTGGGACCACCACTGCCCGCCCACGAGCACGGGGGAGGCCAGGCCCAGCAGCAGCGACAGCGGGGACCACACCAGCGCCACCACCACCGACACGGCCAGCGGCACGAGCAGCGCCAGCCACGGCACGCCCGGCACCTCGCGCTCGGGCGCCGGGCGCGGCCAGCGCAGCACCGCCCCCTCGGCGCCGGCGCCCGCCGCGCGCAGGCGGGGCGCGCGGTTGAGCAGCAGGTGCCCGCACCCGTCGGGGCGCGCGTCGGCGGGCTCCACCGGCGGCGGCGCCACCTGCAGGACGCTGGAGCCCACCAGCACCCGGTCACCGGCGCGCAGCTCCACCGCACCGACCACGGGCTCGCGGGCCCCGGCCACCAGCAGCGCCGTGCCGTTGAGGGAGCCGGCGTCGCGCACCGCCACGGACCCGTCGGCCGCGACGTCGAGCACCGCGTGGGTGCGCGAGACGCCCGGGTCCGCCAGGGGCACCGCGCAGCGGTCCGGGCCGCCGGCGCGCCCGACCGCGCAGGCGCCGGCCGGCAGCGCGAACCGCCCGCCCGCGTCCGGGCCGGCCACCACCGCCACGACCACCGCGGCGGCACCCCCGGGCGCACCCCCGTGGGCACCCCCGGGGACGGGGGCGCCCGCCGGCGGGGGAGGACCGGCGGGTGCCCCGGCCCCCGCGCCCCGCGCACCGGCGGGCGCGGCGCCGACGTCTACGACGGCGCCCTGCAGCAGCGGCGGGACCCCCAGCACCGCGTCGGCCACCTCCAGGCCGCCGGCGCGCGGCGGGCCCGGCCAGGGACCAGTCAGCTCCTCCAGGCGGGCGCGCGCCCGCGCCAGCGCGGTGCCCGCGGGTGCCTCCACGAGCACGTCGGTGCCCGCCGGGTCACCGACGCCGACGAGGGTCAACCGCAGGCGCACCCCGGCAGGGTGCCCGCCGCGCGGGCCCCGCGGCGCTCCACCCACAGGCCGCACCGCCCGCGGGGGTTGTCCACATCCCCCGGACGCCCGCGGCGCGCCCCGCCTACGGTGACCGCGCCGCGGAGGGGTTCCGCGCGCTCCGCGGGTACCGGGTGAGGGGGTGGTGGGTGTGGACGCCGTGCGGCTGGTCGAGGACGAGGTGCGCCGGGAACTGCGCCGCCGCATCTCCGCCGGGGGTTTCCGGGCCACGCCCGAGCAGTTGCGCGCCCTCGTCGACGAGGCCGTCACCGGGTACGACCTGCGCTCGCTGGACGGTTCCCTGCCGTTCCTCGCCGACCGCCGGGAGGCGGTGCGCGAGGTCGTCGCCGCGGTGTCCGGGTACGGGCCGCTGCAGCGGTACTTCGACGACCCCGAGGTCGAGGAGATCTGGATCAACGAACCCGGCAAGGTGTTCGTGGCCCGCGGCGGCGTGGCGGAGCTGACCACCACGATCCTGGAGGAGGACGCCGTCGCGGAACTGGTGGAGCGGATGCTCGCCAGCACCGGCCGGCGCGTGGACCTGTCCAGCCCGTTCGTGGACGCCTCGCTGCCGGACGGCTCGCGCCTGCACGTGGTGATCCCGGACATCACCCGCCGGCACTGGGCGGTGAACGTGCGCCGCTTCGTCGCGCGCGCCCACCGGCTGGAGGACCTGGTGGCGCTGGGTTCGCTGTCCGCGCAGGCCGCGCGGTTCCTGGGCGCGGCCGTCGCCTCGGGCCTGAACCTGCTGGTCTCGGGGGCGACGCAGGCGGGGAAGACGACGCTGCTGAACTGCCTGCTCGCCGCCGTCCCGGCGCAGCAGCGCGTCGTCACCTGCGAGGAGGTCTTCGAGCTGCAGGTCGCCGCCCGCGACGTGGTGGCCATGCAGTGCCGCCAGCCGAACCTGGAGGGCCGCGGCGAGGTCCCGCTGCGGCGCCTGGTGAAGGAGGCGCTGCGCATGCGCCCGGACCGCCTCGTCGTCGGCGAGGTGCGCCAGGAGGAGAGCCTGGACCTGCTGGTGGCGCTGAACTCCGGCCTGCCCGGGGCGGCGACGATCCACGCGAACTCCGCCGCCGGTGCGGTGGCGAAGATGTGCACGCTGCCGCTGCTGGCCGGGCAGAACGTCACCAGCGGTTTCGTGGTGCCCGCGGTGGCGTCCTCTATCGACCTGGTCGTGCACACCGCGCTGGGCGCTGACGGCCGCCGGCGGGTGGAGGAGGTCCTGGCCGTCACCGGCCGCGTGGAGGGCGGCGTGGTGGAGACCGCGCCGCTGTTCCGCCGCGCCCCCGGCCCGGACGCGGACCTGGTGCGCGAGCAGGGCTGGCCCCCGCACCGCGAGCGCTTCGCCCGCGCGGGTTTCGACCTGACGGCGCTGCTGTCGGGGCGGGGCTGAGGTGGGCGGTTCGGGCGGGCTGCTGGCGGGTGCGCTGCTGGGGGCCGGGACGTTCTGCGTGTGGTCCTCCTGCTGGGAGCGCGGCCCGCGCGCGCCGCGCGCGCCGCGGCGGGTGCTGCGCCGCCTGCTGGACGCGGCCGGGTTCGCCGACGTGCCGGTGCCGGTGCTGCTGCTGGTGTGCGCGGCCGCCGCCGCGGCGGGGCTGCTGCTGGTGCCGGCGCTGACCGGCGCGGTGGTGCTGGCGGTGCCGGCCGCGGCCGCCGGGGCGCTGTCCCCGTTCGCGGCGCTGCGCGCGCGGGCCCGGCGCCGGCGCGCCGAGCGGTCGCGGGAGTGGCCCGACGTCGTCGACGCCCTGACCGCCTCGGTGCGGGCGGGCGCCGCGCTGCCGGACGCGGTGTGCGCGCTGGCGGTGCGCGGCCCGCAGCGGCTGCGCCCGGCGTTCGCGGGTTTCGCCGCCGGGTACCGCGCCAGCGGCGCGTTCGACGCGGAACTGGCGCACCTGCGCGAGCAGCTCGCCGACCCGGTGTTCGACCGGCTGGCCGCCGTGCTGCGCATGACGCGGCAGGTCGGCGGCAGCGACCTGGGCGGCACGCTGCGCACGCTGTCGGCGTACCTGCGCGAGGACCAGCGCGCCCGCGCGGAACTGCTGGCGCGGCAGAGCTGGACGGTCTCGGCCGCGCGCCTGGCGGCGGCCGCGCCGTGGCTGGTGCTGGCGCTGCTCGCCACCCGGCCCGGTTCCCTGGAGGCGTACGACACCCCCGCCGGCGCGGCCGTGCTGGGCGGCGGGGCGCTGGCCACGGTGCTGTCGTACCGGGTGATGGTGCGCCTGGGCCGGCTGCCCGAACCGCGGCGGGTGCTGCGGTGACGCCGTCGGCGACCGGTGCGCTGCTGGGCCTGGCCGGCGGCACGGGGGTGCTGCTGGTGCTGGCGGGCGCGCCGTGGCGGCGCACCCCGTCGCTGGAGGCACGCATCGCCCCGTACCTCTCGCGCCCGGCGCGGCCCGGCTGGCGCTCCGCGGCGCGCGCGGCGCTGGACGCCGCGGCCGGCGCCTGCGGGGCGCTGCTGGGGTCCTCGGCGGTGGTGCGCTCGCGCCTGGACGTGCTGGACCCGGCCCGCGAGGTCGCCCAGCACCGCGCCGACCAGGTGCTGTGGGCGCTGGCCGGCGCGGGCGCCGGGGCGCTGCTGTGGTGGCTGGCGGTGCTGCGCGGTGCGCCCTCGGCGGTGGGCGCGGTGGCGATGGTCCTCACCGGCGCCCTCGCCGGGGCCCTGCTGCGCGACGCGCTCCTGGCGCGGGCGGTGCAGCGCCGCCGCGAGGAGGTCGCCGAGGACCTGCCGGCCGTGGCCGAGCTGCTGGCGCTGTCGGTGGGCGCCGGCGAGGGCGTGGCCGCGGCCCTGGAGCGGGTGGCCGCCGGCGGTGGCGCGCTGCCGGCGGAGCTGCGCCGGGCGCTGGCCGACGCGGCCGCCGGCGTGCCGCTGCTGGAGGCGCTGGCGGCGACGTCGGACCGCCTGGGCGTGCCGGCGCTGTCCCGCTTCACCGAGGGCCTGGCGGTGGCGGTGGAGACGGGCAGCCCGCTGGCCGGGGTGCTGCGCGCGCAGGCCGCCGACGCCCGCGAGGCCGGCCGGCGCCGGCTGCTGGAGGAGGGCGGGCGCCGCGAGGTGCGGATGCTCGTGCCCGTCGTGTTCGGGGTGCTGCCGGTGACGGTGGTGTTCGCCCTGTTCCCCGGCCTGGCCCAGCTGCGCCTGGGGCCCTGAGGCCCCCGCTGCTCTCGAAACCCCTTCCCGAGGACCTGAGGAGAACCGTGTCCGAGAACCGTTCCCGCCGTCGTGCCCCGCTGCGCGCCTCGCGCCTGCTGCGCCGTGCGCTGCGCCCCGGGTCGCGCCCCGGGTCGCGCCCCGGGTCGCGCACCGGCGACGACCGCGGCGACGTGCCCGGCTGGGTGCTGGTCACCCTGATGACCGCCGGGCTCGTGGTCGCGCTGTGGGCCGTGGCCGGCCCGCGGCTGCAGCAGGTGTTCACGCAGTCGATGGACGCCGTCGTCGGGCAGCTGTGAGCGGGCGCTGGTGAACCGGGCCGCCGTGGACCGGGCCGCCGTGGACCGGGCCGCCGTGGACCGGGCCGCCGTGGACCGGGCCGCCGTGGACCGGGCCGCCGTGGACCGGGCGCTCGCGGGCCCGCCCGCGCGCCGCGGCGACGAGGGCTCGGCCGTCGCGGAGTTCGCGGCGGTGGCCGGGGTGCTGGCGCTGCTGTTCGCCGCGGTGCTGCAGCTGGCGGTGGTGCAGCACGTGCGGGCCACCGCCACCGACTGCGCCGGGGCCGGCGCCCGGTACGGCGCGCTGGCCGGCAGCTCGCCGGAGCTGGGCGCGCAGCGCACCTGCGAGCTGCTGGCGGCCTCGCTGTCCGCCCGGTACGCCGGCGACGTCGCGGCCGCGGTGGTGGGCTCGCCGGCCGGGCCGGTGGTGGAGGTGCGGGTGCGCGCGCCGCTGCCGGTGGCGGGGCTGCTGGGCCCGGCGCGGGTGCTGGTGGTGCGCGGGCACGCCGCGCTGGAGGGGGCCTCGTGAGGCGGGGGAGCGGGCGGCGCGACGAGGGCAGCGCCGCGGTGGAGCTGCTGGCCGTCGGGGTGCTGCTGCTGGTGCCGCTGGCGTACCTGGTGCTGGCGCTGGGCCGGGTGCAGGCGGCCGCGTTCGCCGCGGAGGCCGGCGCGCGCGAGGCCTCGCGGGTGCTGGCCACCACGAGCGGGGACGGGCCGGCCGCGGCGCGCGCGCAGGCGGCGGTCGCGCTGGCGCTGGCCGACCAGGGGTTCGCCGCCGGGCCCGGCGCGCTGGTGCTGGAGTGCGCGGCGCGCCCGTGCCGCACCCCGCAGGCGCCGGTGGCGGCGACGGTGCGGGTGCGCGTGCCGCTGCCGCTGGTGCCCTCCTTCGCGCGCGCGGCGGTGCCGGTGGAGGTGCCGGTGCAGGTGCGCCGCGTCGCGGTGGCCGACCGGTTCGCGCCGACGTGACGGGTCGGCGCGGGGGCCGGTGGCGTCGCAGCGGGGAGCGCGGCGACGAGGGGCGCATCGCGCTGCTGTCGCTGGGGTTCGCGCTGGTGGCGCTGGTGCTGGTGCTGCTCGTGGTGTCGGCCTCGGCGGTGCACCTGCAGCGGGTGCGCCTGTTCGCCCTGGCCGACGCCGCGGCCGCCGACGCCGCCGACGCCCTGGACGAGGGGGCGTACTACGGCGGCGGCGGGGGCCTGGTGGACGGGGCGGTGCCGCTGTCGGACGCCTCGGTGCGCGCGAGCGCACAGCGGTACCTGGGCGCGGCCGGCGCGGACCTGCCGGGGGTGCGGGTGGCGGCGGGCACGGGCAGCCCGGACGGGCGCACGGCGGTGGTGGTGCTCAGCGCGCCGGTGGTGCCGCCGTTCGCGGCGCTGGTGCCGGGGCGCTTCGCCGGCGGGGTGGAGCTGCGGGCGAGCAGCCGGGCGGTGGCGCGGCTGCGCTGAGGCGCCCGGCCGTGCACCGCGGCCGGGCGGAGCAGGTCGGGGCGGAGCAGGGCCGGGCGGAGCAGGTCGGGGCGGAGCGGGCCGGGGCGGGGAACCTCGGCGACGCGCCGCGCGCAGCCTCGTGCCCGGCGGCGCGGGTGGGCACAGTGGGCCCCAGGCCGAGCGCCCCGCCGAACGCCGCCGCCCCACCCTGGAGACCCCCGTGAGCGCACCACCCGTGGTCGAGGTCGACCGCGTCACCCGCACGTTCGGCGACGTCGTCGCCCTCGACGGCGTGAGCCTGACCGTCCGCCCGGGGGAGGCGGTGGGGGTCCTGGGGCCCAACGGCGCGGGCAAGTCCACGCTGCTGTCGCTGCTGGCGGGGCTGCGCCGCCCCGACCGCGGCACCGTGCGCCTGGCCGGCGGCGACCCGCGCGAGGCGCACGTGCGCGCGCGCCTGGGCGTCACCCCGCAGGCCACCGGCCTGCCGCAGACCCTGAAGGTGGGGGAGGTCGTCGACTTCGTCGCCGGGCACCACCGCGACCCGCTGCCGCGCGCGGAGGTGCTGGAGCGCTTCGAGCTGTCCGACCTGCGCGGGCGGCAGTGCGGGGGCCTGTCCGGCGGGCAGCAGCGGCGCCTGGCGGTGGCGCTGGCCTTCGTCGGCCGCCCCGACGTCGTGCTGCTCGACGAGCCGACCACCGGCCTGGACGTGCCCGCGCGGCACGCGCTGTGGGCGGCGGTGCGCGGGTTCGTCGCCGAGGGCGGCACGCTGCTGCTGACCAGCCACTACCTGGAGGAGGTGGAGGCGCTGGCGCAGCGGGTCGTCGTCGTCGACCGCGGCCGGGTGCTGGCCGAGGGCACCGTGGCGGAGGTGCGCGGGCGCACCGCGCTGCGCCGGGTGCGCTTCAGCGCCCCGCCCGGCGCGCTGCCGGCGCCGCTGACCGCCGGGGCCGAAGTCGTCGCCGACGGGCGCGGGGGCCGCTGGGAGCTGCTGGTGCCCGACGCGGACGCGTTCGTGCGCGCCCTGGTCACCTCCGGTGCCGCCTTCCGGGACCTGGAGGTGGCCACCGCCTCCCTGGAGGAGGCCTTCCTGGCCCTGACCGGCGAGCGGGGGGCCGCCGCGTGAGCACCCCCGCCACGACCCCCGCCGCCCGCGGCGGTGGGCGCCGCCCCGCCGGGGCGCTGCGCCTGACGTGGCTGCACACCCGCTACCAGGTGACCGAGACGCTGCGGGTGCCGGTCGTCGTGGTGAGCACCGCGGTCTTCCCCGCGCTGATCCTGGCGGTGTTCGTCGTGCCGCAGGCGGGCGGCGCGGGGCCGGCGGCGGCCACGGGGGCGGTGGCGCAGCTGGCGGTGTTCTCCGCGATGAGCGTGTCGCTGTTCACCCACGGCGCCGGCACCGCCGAGGACCGCGCCCTGCCGTGGGACGCGCACCTGCGCACCCTGCCGGTGGGCGCCGGGCCGCGCTTCGCCGCGCGGGTGCTCACGGGCGCCTTCTTCACCGTCCTGGGGCTGGTGCCGCTGCTGGTGCTGGCTGCGCTGGTCACCGACGCCACCACCACGCCGCTGCGCTTCCTGGCCGGCCTGGGCGGGCTGCTCCTGGCGGGCCTGCCGCTGCTGGCGCTGGGCCTGGCGGTGGGGTACTCGGTGCCGGCCAAGGCGGCGCTGGCGCTGGCGCAGGTGCTGCTGCTGCCGCTCGCCTTCGCCGGCGGGCTGTTCCTACCGCCGGAGGTCATGCCGGGCTGGCTGGCCTCGATCTCCACGTGGACGCCCACGCGCGCCGGGCGCGACGTCGTGGTGGGCGCGGCCACCGGCACCGGCGTGCCGGGCACCGC
Source organism: Kineococcus gurbantunggutensis (assembly GCF_050871925.1). NCBI lineage: Bacteria > Bacillati > Actinomycetota > Actinomycetes > Kineosporiales > Kineosporiaceae > Kineococcus > Kineococcus gurbantunggutensis. Next base: position 33,920 of record NZ_JBJLSG010000031.1, on the reverse strand, counting down.
GCTGCCGGTGCTGCTGGGCTGGACGCTCGTGCTGGGCGCGGTGGCGGTGCGGGCGATCCGCCGCGACCAGGGGCGGCGCTTCCGCTGACGCCCGGGTGCGCGCGCGGCCCGCGCGTGCCACCCTCCGCGCTGTGACGGACCTCGACGGCGCGCGCGTCCTGCTCACCGGTGCCGGCGGCGGCCTGGGCCGCCCGATCGCCGCGCGCCTGGCCGCGGCCGGTGCCCGGCTCGTCGTCAGCGGCCGCGACCGGGCCCGCCTGGAGGGCCTGCCCGGCCACCCGGTGACCGCCGACCTGCGCCTGCCCGACGGCCCCGGCGCCCTGGTGGACGCGGCGGTGGCGCACCTGGGCGGCCTGGACGGCCTGGTGCACGCCGCCGGCGTGGTGGCCTTCGGCCCGCTGGAGGAGGCCGACGACGACCTGCTCGACGAGCTGTTCCTGGCCGACGCCCTGGGGCCGGTGCGGCTGCTGCGCGCGGCCGTGCCGCACCTGCGCTCCGCGGCGCGCGAGCGCCCCGGCGCCTTCGTCGCGGTGGTCTCGGCGGTGGTGGCCGAGCAGCCGGTGGCCGGCATGGCCGCCTACAGCGCCGCCAAGGCAGCGCTGAGCGCCTTCGCCGGCGCCGCGGGCAAGGAGCTGCGCCGCGAGGGGGTGCGGGTGCTGGACGTGCGCCCGCCGCACACCGAGACGGGCCTGGCGGGCCGGCCGGTGGCGGGCACCGCGCCGCGCCTGCCCGCCGGGCTGGACCCCGACGCCGTCGCGGAGCGGGTGGTGCGGGCGATCGTCGACGACGAGCGGGACCTGCCCGCGCGCGCCTTCGGCTGAGCGCGGGGCCCGCGCGCGCACCGCCGCTCCACCGCGCGCGCGTAAGCTCGTCCGTCGTGGCCACCGACTTCCCCGCCGAGATCTCCGCCCTCCGCCAGACGTACGCGTCGATCCGGGAGGTGTCGGACCTCGATGCGCTGCGCAAGGAGCTGGCGGAGCTGAACGACCAGGCCGCCGCCCCCGACCTGTGGGACGACGCCGAGCACGCCCAGTCGGTCACCAGCCGGTTGTCCACCCTGCAGGCGGAGCTGGAGCGCATCGAGCGGATGGGCTCGCGCATCGACGACCTGGAGGTCCTGGTCGAGCTGGCGGAGTCCGAGGACGACGCCGACTCCCTGGCCGAGGCCGAGCGCGAGCTGGTCGCCGTCAAGAAGCAGCTCGACGAGCTGGAGGTGCGCACGCTGCTGTCGGGGGAGTACGACGGGCGCGAGGCGCTGGTGACGATCCGCTCCGAGGCCGGTGGCGTGGACGCCGCGGACTTCGCCGAGATGCTCATGCGCATGTACCTGCGCTGGGCCGAGCGCAAGGGCTACAAGACGGAGGTCTACGACACCTCCTACGCCGAGGAGGCGGGCATCAAGTCCGCCACCTTCAAGGTCGCCGCCCCGTACGCCTACGGCACCCTCAGCGTGGAGCAGGGCACCCACCGCCTGGTGCGCATCTCCCCGTTCGACAACCAGGGCCGGCGCCAGACGTCCTTCGCGGGCGTGGAGGTGCTGCCCGTGGTGGCCGAGACCGACCACATCGAGGTCCCGGAGAACGAGGTGCGCGTGGACGTGTACCGCTCCTCCGGCCCCGGCGGGCAGTCGGTCAACACCACCGACTCCGCGGTGCGCCTGACCCACATCCCCACCGGCATCGTGGTGACCTGCCAGAACGAGAAGTCGCAGCTGCAGAACAAGGCCGCGGCGATGCGCGTGCTGCAGGCGAAGCTGCTGGAGAAGGCCCGCCAGGACCGCCAGGCCGAGCTGGACGCCCTCAAGGGCGACGACTCCGGCTCCTGGGGCAACCAGATGCGCTCCTACGTGCTGCAGCCGTACCGCATGGTCAAGGACCTGCGCACGAACCACGAGGTCGGCAACGCCGACGCCGTCTTCGACGGCGACATCGACGCGTTCCTGGAGTCCGGCATCCGCTGGCGCCGCCAGGGCGAGCGCGCCGCCGGCGCCGCGAGCTGACCGCCCGCGCCGGGCCCGGACCCGCCCGGACGGGGGGCGGCGCTCACCGAGCGTGCCCGCACGTAGAGTGGACGACGGCCGGAGCACGCCCCGCACCACCCCGTCCCCGAGACCGGCCGCCCCCGCGAGTGATCACCTTCGAGCACGTCAGCAAGGTCTACGGCGAGGGGCACCGCCCCGCGCTGGCCGAGGTCACCCTGCAGATCGACAAGGGCGACTTCGTCTTCCTCGTGGGGCCCTCCGGGTCCGGCAAGTCCACCTTCCTGCGGCTGGTGCTCAAGGAGGAGAAGGCGTCCTCGGGCACCGTGCAGGTCGCCGGGCGCGACGTGGGGCGCATGCGCAGCTGGAAGGTGCCGGCCCTGCGCCGCCAGATCGGCGTGGTCTTCCAGGACTTCCGCCTGCTGGCGGACAAGACCGTCTTCGAGAACGTCGCCTTCGCCCTGCAGGTGCTGGGCAAGCCGCGGCACCTCATCGCGCAGTCGGTGCCGGAGACGCTGTCGCTGGTGGGCCTGGGCGGCAAGGAGAAGCGCCGCCCGCACGAGCTCTCCGGCGGTGAGCAGCAGCGGGTGGCGATCGCCCGCGCGTTCGTCAACCGCCCGGCGCTGCTGCTGGCCGACGAGCCCACCGGCAACCTCGACCCGGAGACCAGCGTCGGCATCATGAAGCTGCTGGACCGCATCAACCGCACGGGGACCACCATCGTCATGGCCACGCACGACGACGACATCGTCGACCAGATGCGCAAGCGCGTCGTGGAGCTGCGCGACGGCCGCGTCGTGCGCGACGAGGACCGCGGCGTGTACGGGTCGGCCCGCTGATGCGCGCCGGCTTCGTCCTGCGGGAGATGGGCGCCGGGCTGCGGCGCAACTTCACCATGACCGTCGCGGTGGTCCTGGTGACCATGGTCTCGCTGTTCTTCTTCGGCCTGGGGCTGCTCGTGCAGCAGCAGGTCTCCATCCTCAAGGGCGACTGGTACGACCGCGTGCAGGTCTCGGTCTTCCTGTGCGGGCCGGTGAGCACCCAGGAGGACTGCCCGACGGGGGCGGTCACCGCCGCGCAGCGCGACGCCCTGCGCGGGCAGCTGGAGGCCTCCCCGCTGGTGGACCGGGTGTTCTACGAGTCCCAGCAGGACGCCTACGACAACTTCCTCGAGCAGTTCGACGACGCGATCACCGAGAACGTCACGCCCGACCAGCTGCCGGAGTCCTTCCGCGTGCGCCTGACCGACCCCTCCCGCTACCAGGAGGTCCGCGAGCAGTTCAGCGGGCAGCCCGGCGTGGAGGACGTCCCCGACGACCGGGCCGTGCTGGGGCCGCTGTTCGCCGCGATGGACGGCGCCACCCGCGTCGCGCTCGGCCTGGCGGCGCTGATGCTGGTGTGCTCGGTGCTGCTGGTGTCCACCACGATCCGGCTGACGGCCTTCAGCCGCCGCCGCGAGGTGAGCATCATGCGCCTGGTGGGCGCCTCCCGGGCGCTGATCCAGCTGCCGTTCGTGCTGGAGGGCGTGGTCGCCAGCCTGGTGGGCGCGGTGCTGGCCTCCGGGGCGCTGTACGCGCTGGTGGAGTTCGGCGTGGGGCGCCTGCGCGAGCGCCCCGACTTCACCACCCGCCTGGTGGAGACCTCCGACGTGCTCTTCCCCACCGCGCCGGTGATGCTCGGCGTCGGCGTCGTCTTCGCCGTGGTGGCGTCCCTGCTGAGCCTGCGGCGCTGGCTGAAGGTCTGAGCGCCGCGGGCGCGCCGGTGCGGCTGCGCCCGCGGCGAACGGCCGTGCGCCCCGGTGCCCGGCGCACCTAGAGTGGACGGTCCAGCAGCAGGGGGAGGACGCACGTGCCGCGCGAGACCGGCCGCAAGGTGATCGCCAGCAACCGCAAGGCGCGCCACGACTACCACATCGAGGACACCTACGAGGCGGGCCTGTCCCTGACGGGCACCGAGGTGAAGGCGCTGAGGATGGGGCGCGCCTCCCTGGTCGACGGCTTCGCCCAGATCGACCGCGGGGAGATGTGGCTGGAGCACGTCCACATCCCGGAGTACGTGCAGGGCACCTGGACCAACCACGCCCCCCGCCGTCGCCGCAAGCTCCTGCTGCACCGCGCCGAGATCGACAAGTGGGCCGGCAAGGTCCGCGAGTCCGGCCTGACGATCGTGCCGCTGTCGCTGTACTTCGTCGACGGGCGGGTCAAGGTCGAGATCGGCCTGGCGCGGGGCAAGAAGAACTACGACAAGCGCCACGCGCTGCGCGAGCGGCAGGACCGCCGCGAGGCCGAGCGCGCGATGTCCCTGCGGCGGAACCGGGAGTGAGCCCGGCGCTCGTCCGCCGCGCCGGTGCCGCCCTGGCCCTGGCCGCCGCCGTGCTGGCCGGGCCGGCGGCCGCGGCCGCCGCGGCGGACGAGCCGGGCGCGGACGAGCGGGTGCGCTCCTACGCCGTCGACCTCGCCGTCGGTGCCGACGGCTCGGTGGGCGTGCGCGAGACGCTCGTGTACGACTTCGGCGACGAGGGCCACCACGGCCTGCAGCGCTCGATCCCGGTGCGCGGCCCGCACGACGCCTCCCACGACCGCCTCTTCCCGCTCAGCGGCCTGCGCGTGTCCAGCCCCTCGGGGGCCCCGGCGCGGGTGAGCACCGAGGAGGACGACGGCGTCCTGGACGTGCTCGTGGGCGACCCTGACCGCGAGGACGTGCGCGGGCAGCAGACCTACGTGCTGGAGTACCGCCTGGGCGCGGTCGTCGACGACGTCGACGACGTCGACACCCCCGAGCGGCAGGGCGAGCGGCAGGGCGAGCGGGGCGGGCAGCGGGTCCGCGTGGACGTCGTGGGCACCGGCTGGCGGGTGCCGGTGGAGCGCGTGGAGGCCACCCTCACCGCGCCCGGGCCGCTGTCGGCGCTGGAGTGCTCCAGCGGCCCGCCCGGGTCCACCGACCCGTGCGCGGTGGCGCCGGGCGAGGCGCCCACCACCGCCGTCTTCAGCGCGAGCGACCTGGGGGCGGGGGAGGGCGTCACCGTCGGCGCGCTGCTGCCGCCGGGCACCGTCACCGCGCCCGGGCCGCTGCTCGTGGGCACCTTCAGCCCCGCGCGCGCCTTCACCGCCGACGCGCTGACGCTGCCGGCGAGCGCGGCGGTGCTGGCCGCCGGTGCGGGCGCCGTCCTGCTCTCGCGCCGCCGCCGCGACGGCGACGGCACCGCGACCACCGCCCCGCCCGCCGCCGGCGCTCCGCCGGAGGGTCCGCAGGAGGGCCCGCCCGGTGCGCTGGGCGCCCTGGTGCACGGCGGCGCCACCGGTGAGGACGTCGTGGCGACCCTGCTGGACCTGGCCGAGCGCGGTCACCTCGCCCTCGACCCGCAGGGCGAGGGCGGGCCCGGCGCCGCGGACTGGCGCCTGGAGCGGCGCGCCGGCGCGGACCGCACCGGCCCCGCCGAGGACCGGCTGCTGCACACCCTGTTCAAGGACGGGCCGGTCACGACGCTGTCGGCGCTGCGCAGCCGCTCGCGCGCGGGGGTGCAGCTGACCCAGCAGCTCCTCGACGAGGAGGCGGTGCGCCGCGGCTGGTTCCGCGACCGCCCCTCGCGCCTGGCGCACCGCCGCCTGGGCCGGGCGCTGGCCGGGCTGGCCCTGGCGCTCGCCCTGGCGGTGGCCCTGCTGCTGTGGACGCGCTTCGCGCTGGTCGGGCTGGCCCTGGTCGCGGTGGCGCTGGTGGTGCCCTTCGCCCTCCGGCCCCGCTCGCCGCTGACGGCGCAGGGGCTGCGCGCGCGCCGGGCGGTGGAGGCCTTCGCCGCCGGCCTGCGCCGCGGTGCGGACGCCCCCGGCGCCGCCTCGGCGGGGGGTGCGGCGCTGGCGCGCCACCTGCCGCTCGCGGTCGCCCTGGGCGCGACGGCGCAGTGGGCGGCCGCGGCGCGGGCGCTGCAGGCCTCGCCCGAGCCGGTGCCGCGCCCGGCCTGGTACGGCGGCGGGCGCGGGGCCTTCGACCCGGCCGTCTTCGGCGGCGTGATCGGGATCTTCTCCGCCGAGGCCTCCGGCTCGCTCACCGCCGCCCCCGCGGCGGCGCCGGGCACGTCCTCGACCTCCCCGGCCGGCTCCGTCGGCACCGGCGCGGGCGGCGGGGGCGGCGGCTCCTGGTGACCGGCGGCCCCGACGGCGGGAATGCGCGCGCCGGGCGGGCCGTTGGGACGTATGCTGGTCACCGGTCGCCACGACGGGGCCGGTTCTCAACTGAACACGGGGATGACAGGTTTCGACGTCGGTCGTCGAGCCAGGGGAAGCGGGTCGAGGATGCACGGTCATCTCGTCAACGCTCCGTGCAAACCAATAGGTGCCGATTCCAAGCGCACCGCGTTCGCCCTCGCCGCCTGAGCGAGTGTGACGCTGTCAGCCCGGGTGCGCTCCCGCCCCGGGTCCTGGCATCGACTAGGGAGCTCACCTCTCACCGAGGTCGCGTAGGTGAGAGGGACAACCAACGCGGCTGGGCCCGGCGATGACATGCCTGTGTGAGCATCGGGGCCGAGCAGACCGCTGAACAGGATGCACCCGGAGAAGCCCTGGTACCACGCTGGCGGACGCGGGTTCGATTCCCGCCATCTCCACCTTCCGACGAAGGGCCGCTCCCCGCACGGGGAGCGGCCCTTCGTCGTGCCCGGGGACCTCCACCCGCCCGCTCCCCCCGTGGTCGGACGCGGCCGCGCGCGGTTCCCCCCGTGCTCCGACGCGCTCGCCGGGCCCGCGGCGGCAGCCTCGGGGGCATGGACACCCTCAGCGCCCGCGGTCTCGTGATGGCCTACGGCGACGGCCCCGGGGCGACGCGCGCGCTCGACGGGGTCGACGTCGACCTGCGCCCCGGCGAGTCCGTCGCCGTCACCGGCCCCTCGGGCTCGGGCAAGACGACCCTGCTGCACTGCCTGGCCGGCATCCTGCGCCCCACCTCCGGCGTCGTGGAGCTGGACGGCGCGGACCTGACCGCGATGAGCGACGCGCGCCGCACGCGGTTGCGCCGCAGCGAGTTCGGCTTCGTCTTCCAGTCCGGGCAGCTGCTGCCGGAGCTGCCGGCGCAGGAGAACGCGGCGCTGCCGCTGATGCTCGCCGGCGTGGACCGGCGCACCGCCGTGGCGCGGGCGCGCGAGCTGCTGGGCGCGCTGGGCCTGGCGGGCGCGGAGGAGCGCCGGCCCGGGCAGCTCTCGGGCGGTCAGGCGCAGCGCGTGGCGATCGCCCGGGCCCTGGTGGGCTCGCCGAGGGTCGTCTTCGCCGACGAGCCCACCGGGGCGCTGGACCAGGGCACCGGCGAGGAGGTGCTGGCCACCCTGACCGGCGCGGTGCGCCGCGCGGGCGCCGCGCTCGTGGTGGTCACGCACGACCCGGCGGTGGCGCGCTGGTGCGCTCGGACGCTGGCGATGCGCGACGGGCGGGTGGTGCGCGAGTTCCACGCCCCCGCCCCCGCCGCCAACCCCGCCGGTGCCGGCGCCGCCCCGGCGGCCCCCGCCCGCGCCGCCGGCTCGGGGGTGCCCTCGTGAGCGGCGCGCTGCGCACCTGGCTGCGGCTGCTGCGCCACCGCGACTCCGGCGGGCACCTGCCCACGGTGCTGGCGGTGGTGGCCTTCGCCGCGGCCACCTGGGCGGTGCTCACCGTGGCCGGCGGGGTGCAGGCGTTCACCGAGCGGGCCCGCCTGGCGGGGCCGGGGTCGGACGCGGCGCTCTACCCGCTGCTGGCGGCGGTGTCGGTGGCGCTGCTGGTCGTGCCGACCGCCGCGCTGGGCGGGGCCGCGGCCCGGCTGACCGTGGCCCGGCGCGACGAGCGGCTGGCCCGGCTGCGCCTGGCCGGCGCCACGAGCGCGCAGACGGGGCTGGTGGCGCTGCTGGACGCGGGCCTGCAGGCGGTGGCGGGCGCGGTGGCCGGGGTGGTGCTGAACCTGCTGGCCACGCCGCTGTTGGCGCAGCTGCGCTTCCAGGGCCGCGCGTTCGAGCCGTCCGAGCTGCGGCTGGGGGCGCTGCCGGTGCTGGTGACCGCCGGCGCGGTGCTGCTGGTCTCCCTGGTCTCGTGCGCGGTGAGCCTGCGGCGGGTGGTCGTCACGCCGCTGGGCGTGGCGCAGCGGCTGCCCGCGAAGGCCCTGAGCTGGGTGCGGGTGCTGCCGGTGCTGCTGGTGGGCCTGGCGTTCACGGCGGCGTTCCGGGTGCTGGGGCAGCTGACGGCGGGCGTGGGCCTGGCCGGCGCGGTGCTGGTCCTCGCGGTGCTGCTGGCCGCCACCTTCGCCCTGTACAACCTCGTGGGCCCGTTCCTGCTCTCGGTGCTGGGGCGGGTGCTGGCCGCGCGGGCGCGCAGCGTGCCGACGCTGCTGGCGGCGCGGCGGATCGCCGACGACCCGCGCAGCGCGTGGCGCGGCGTGGGCGGCATCGCCCTGGTGACGTTCGTGGCGGGCTGCCTGAGCGTGGTGCCGGGGATGACCGCCACGGACGGCGGGGACGTGGAGGGGGAGGCGCTGCTGCGCGACGTCGGCACCGGCGCGCTGGTCACCCTGGTCGTCGCGGCGGTGCTGGCGGCGGTGTCCACCGGGGTGACGCAGGCCTCGCGCGTGCTGGACGGCGCCCCGCAGCACCGGGCGCTGCACCTGGCGGGCGCGGACGTGGCCGTGCTGCACGCGGCCCGCTCGCGCGAGACGTGGGTGCCGCTGGCCCTGACCACGGGCGGGGCGGCGCTGACGGCGCTGCTGGTGGTCTCCCCGCTGCTGGCCGTGCTGCGCTCGGCGCCGGTGGGGGTGCTGCTGTTCGCCGCCTGCGCCGCGGGCGGTGCGGGGCTGGTGCTGCTCGCCTCGCGGGCCGCCCGCCCGCTGCTGGCGCAGTCCGTGGACCTGTCCCGCGCCCCGCGGTGACGGGCGGTCGCGGCCCGCTCACGTGTTCACCCGGACACGTGAGCGCCCGAACACGTGTCGGGGCCGACTCGTTGCGTCGCAACCGTTCCGCCGTCCGGGGCGTTTCCCGTGATCCTTTCGGGCGGCGGCGCCCGGCGTGCCTACGGTCGCCCCGGTGGCCGCCCGGCCGCCGAGCGAGGGGGGACGCCGTGCAGGACGCCGACTACCGTCGACTCGTGGAGGAGTCGCCGATCGCCACCCTCGTCGTGCGCGACGGGGACGTGGTGTGGGCCAACCGCGCCGGCCGCCGCGTGCTGGGCTCGGCGGGCGGGGAGGAGCGCTTCGCCCCCGTGGCGCTGGCGGACCTGGTGCACCCCGACGACCGCGCCGCGCTGGCCGGGGCCCTGGCGGCGGCGCTGCGCGCGCGGCCGGGGGAGCCCGTCGCGCTGGCCGAGTGGCGCTTCGCGCGCCCGGGCGCCGCCACCGCCACGGTGGAGGTCCTCGCCTCGCCGGTGGAGTTCGAGGGCGAGGCCGCGCTCGCGCTGGTGTGCTGGGACGTCTCCCAGCACGTCGAGCGCCACCGCGACCTGGCGCACCGCGCCACCCACGACCGGCTGACGGGGCTGCCCAACCGCTCGCTGTTCGAGGACCGCTGGTCGCAGGCCCGCTCCCGCGCCCGCCGCACCGGCGTGGTCCCGCTCATCGCCTTCTGCGACGTCGACGAGCTCAAGCGCGTCAACGACCGCCACGGGCACCTCGTGGGCGACGCCGTGCTCGTCGAGGTGGGCCGGCGCCTGAGCGCGGTCGCGCGCGAGGAGGACACCGTGGCCCGCTACGGCGGCGACGAGTTCGTCCTGCTCGTGGAGGGCCCCGCCGACGTCGAGCCCGCCGCCCTGGAGGCCCGCTTCCGCGCGGCCGTCACCGGGGTCGGGGTGGACCTGCCGGACGGCTCGGACACCGTGCGCCTGACGTGCAGCGTCGGGCTGGTCGTGGACGACCCGGGCTCCCCGCCCGCGGAGGTCCTGGCGCGCGCCGACGCGCGGATGTACCGCGACAAGCGCCGCCGCCGGGACTGAGGACCCGCCCGCCCCCGGCGCCGCCGGTCGGTTCAGCGCGCCGCGCCGGGCGGGGCGGGGGCCGGCTGCGCCCCGGTGCGCCGGTGCGCCAGCGCGCGCACCAGCCCGGCGGGGTCGCCGGCGCGCACGAGCTCCACGGCGCGCTGGACCTCCACCGCGCTCAGCCCGCCGAACCAGGACAGCTCGCCCTCGCGCGCCAGGCCGAGCTGGGCGCCGGGCACCGGCGGGTCCTGCTGCAGGTGCACCAGGACCCCGTCGGCGCCGGCGCGCACCGCCGGGCGCAGGCGGTGCAGCAGGCCGGCCTCGGCGGGGGCGACCAGGTACCAGGTGTGCGTCGTGTCCACCGCACCACTATCGCTACTGAGCATCGTTCTCGCTAGACCCGGGAGGGGACCGGCGCGGCGCCCGACGTACGGTGCGACCCGTGAGTCGACTGCTCGAACCCCTGACCCTGCGCGGCACGACCTTCGCGCACCGGATCTGGGTCTCCCCGATGTGCCAGTACTCCTGCGACCCCGACGCCGCGCCCGGCGTGCCGCACGACTGGCACCTGGTCCACTACGGCTCCCTGGCCGTCGGCGGGGCCGCCCTGGTGCTCACCGAGGCCGCCGCCGTCGTGCCCGAGGGGCGCATCACCCCCCACGACGCCGGCCTGTGGGACGAGGAGCAGGAGCGCGCCTGGGCGCGCGTGGTCTCCTTCGTGCACTCCCAGGGCGCCGCCGCCGGCGTCCAGCTCGCCCACGCCGGCCGCAAGGCCAGCACCCACCGCCCCTGGGCGCCGGTGCAGGGCAGCGTGCCCCTGGAGGAGGGCGGCTGGCCCACCGTCGCCCCCAGCGCGATCGCCCACGGCGACCTGGCCGTGCCCACCGCCCTGGACGAGCGGGGCCTGGCCCGCGTCGTGACCGCCTTCGCCGAGGCCGCCCGCCGCGCCGACCGCGCCGGCTTCGACGTGGTCGAGCTGCACGCCGCCCACGGCTACCTGCTGCACCAGTTCCTCTCCCCGCTGTCCAACACCCGCACCGACGGCTACGGCGGCGACCTCGCCGGGCGCTCGCGCCTGCTGCTGGAGGTCCTGGACGCCGTGCGCGCGGTCTGGCCGCGGGACAAGCCCGTCTTCGTGCGCGTGTCCACCTCCGACTGGGCCGAGGGCGGCTGGGACGTGGAGGAGTGCGTGCAGCTCGCGCGCCTGCTCGCCGAGCACGGCGCCGACCTCGTCGACGCCTCCTCCGGGGGCAACGTGCCCGAGCAGCGCATCCCCGTCGGCCCCGGCTACCAGGTGCCCAACGCCGGCCGCGTCAAGCGCGGCGCCGGCGTGCCCGTGGGCGCCGTCGGGCTCATCCTGGACCCCCTGCAGGCCGAGCAGGTCCTCGTCAGCGGCGACGCCGACGCGGTGCTGCTGGCCCGCCCGCTGCTGGCGGACCCGCGCTGGCCCCAGCGCGCGGCCGCGGCCCTGCACGGCACCCGCGCCGTGGCCTGGCCCGCGCAGTACGTGCGCGCCACCCGCGACGACGTGCCGGTGAGCACCCCGCGCTGACCCCGCGCCCGCCCGCCGCCGGCTCCCCGCCCCGCACCGCGCTGCGCGGGTGCGGCGGCGGGGTTCGGCGGCGGGGTGCGGCGGCGGGCCCCGGCGGCGCGGACGGGCCATGATGGTCGGGTGCCCCCTGCGACCGGAACGGAGCGGCAGCCGTGAGCGCCCCGCCCCCCACCGCCCTGACGGGCCGGCTGCTGCTGGCGACGCCCGCGCTGACCGACCCCAACTTCCGCCGCGCCGTCGTCCTCGTGCTCAACCACGACGAGGACGGTGCGCTGGGGGTGGTGGTCAACCGGCCGCTGGAGGTCGACGTGGACGCCGTGCTGCCCGGCTGGCAGCCCTTCGCCACCGCCCCCGGCAAGCTCTTCCAGGGCGGCCCGGTCGCCCTGGACTCCGCGCTGGGCCTGGTGGCCGTCCCCGGCGACCGGCCCGACCCCCGGGGCGTGCGCCGGGTGTTCGCCTCCGTGGGTCTGGGCTCGGTGGGCCTGGTGGACCTGGACACCCCGCCCGAGAGCGTCGTCGACGAGCTGGCGGGCCTGCGCATCTTCGCCGGCTACGCGGGCTGGGGCGCCGGTCAGCTCGAGGCGGAGATCGCCGAGGACGCCTGGTTCGTGCTGCCCGCCGAGGCGCGCGACGCGTTCTCCGACGCCCCCGAGCGGCTGTGGGCCGACGTGCTGCGCCGGCAGGGCGGCGACCTGGCGCTGGTGGCGAGCTTCCCCGCCGACGTCACGATGAACTGAGCGCCCCGCGCCGCGCCGGCCGGGGGCCCGCGGGCGCGGGAGGCCGGGGTGGCGGCCCCGGCCGACGTACCATCGGCGCATGAGCTCGCCGATCGACGACCCGTTCAGCCCCGCTCCCCAGGTCGCGCCGTCGACGACGCCCTCGCGCACGGCCGTCATCGAGCGCGAGGAGCAGGCCGAGGAGAAGGTCGAGCCCGGCGACCACGAGCGCTTCGCGCACTACGTGAAGAAGGAGAAGATCATGGAGTCCGCCCTCTCGGGCGACCCCGTGATCGCCCTGTGCGGCAAGGTGTGGGTGCCCGGCCGCGACCCCAAGCGCTTCCCGGTGTGCCCCACCTGCAAGGAGATCTACGAGAGCCTGTCCGGCGGCGGCGGGGACGACTCCGGCCGCTGATGACCCGCCCCGCCGAGGGGGGCGGGGCGCCCGCCGCGGCGGCCGGGCCGCTCTCGCGCGCCCACCGCGCCACGACGCTGCCCGTCCTCGCGTTCATCTGCCTCGTGGCCTTCGAGTCGATCGCCGTGGCCACCGCGATGCCGGTGGCCGCGGCCGACCTGGGGGCGGTGCGCTCCTACGGCCTGGCCTTCTCCTCGTTCCTGACCGCCAGCCTGCTGGGCACCGTCCTGGCCGGCGGCTGGGCCGACGCGCGCGGCCCGCGCGGCCCGATGGCCGCCGGGGCGCTGCTGTTCGTGGCCGGGCAGAGCGTGTGCGCCCTGGCCCCCGCCTTCGGCGTGCTGCTGGCCGGGCGGCTGCTGGCCGGCGCGGGCGGCGGCCTGGTCGTGGTCTCCGTCTACGTCGTCGTCGGCTCGGCCTACCCCGACGAGGTGCGCCCGCGGGTGTTCGGCTGGATGTCGGCCTGCTGGGTGCTGCCCGGCGTGGCCGGGCCGGCGCTGGCCGGCTGGATGGCCGACGCCGTCAGCTGGCGGCTCGTCTTCGCCGTCGTGGTGCCCCTGGCCGTCCTGGTGGCGGCGGTGATCCTGCCGCGCGTGGCCGCGGCGGCCGCCGCGCACGCCCCCGCCGCGGGCGCCGAGCCGGCCGGGAGCGGGCCGGGGGCGCGGCAGCGGGCGGTGCGCGGCCTGGTCGTCGCCGCCGGCGCCGGCGCCCTGCAGGCCGGCGCGGAGGGCCTGGGCGCGGGCGGTGCCGGGCCGGTGCTGCTCACCGCCGCGGGGGCGGCGGCGGTCCTGGCCGCGCTGCCGGGTCTGCTGCCGGCCGGGGCGCTGCGCCTGGCGCGCGGGCTGCCCAGCGTCGTCGTCGTGCGCGGGCTGTTCACCGCCGCGTTCTTCGGCACCGAGACGTTCGTGCCGCTGATGCTGCAGTCCGAGCGCGGCTTCAGCGCCTCGCAGGCCGGGCTGGTCCTCACCGGCGGCACCCTGGGCTGGTTCGCCGGCACCACCTCGCAGGCGCGCGCCCTGGACCGCCTGCCGCGCGCGGCGCTGCTCGTCGCCGGCGGCGCGGCGCTGACCTGCGCGATCGCGCTGCTGTCGGTGCTGACGCTGAGCGGCGCCTCGGGCTGGTGGGTGCTGGCCGCCTGGCTGCCCGCCGGGTTCGGCATGGGCCTGGGCGTGGCCACCACCAGCGTCCTGACGCTGCGCCTGGCCTCGCCGGCCGAGCGCGGCCTGGCCTCCTCGGCGCTGCAGCTGTCCGACAACCTCGGCTGCGTGCTCGGCATCGCCGCCGCCGGGGGCGTCTTCGCCGCCCTGCACACCGGCGCCGGCCGCGACCAGGGCGTCTTCGGCGGCCTGTACGCCGGGCTGGCCCTCGTCGCGGTGGCCGCCGCGCTCGCCGGCGCCCGCACCCGCGCGCCGCGCCCGGCCGCGCCCCGCCCGGCTCAGGTGCCGGGCTCGTCTACGGTGGGAGGACCGTGAGCACGACAGCGCAGAACACCTCGCCGGACCTGTTCTCCACCGCACCCGCGCCCGCCGGTGCCCCCGCCGGTGCGCCCGCGCCGCGCGGGCGCGCGCTGCGCGCGTGGCAGCGGGAGGCCGTCGAGCTGTACTTCGACCCCGAGCGCGAGGACCCCGAGGACTTCCTGGTCACCGCGACGCCCGGCGCCGGCAAGACGACCTTCGCCCTGGCGCTGGCGCGCCGGCTGCTGGACGCGCGCAAGGTCGACCGCGTCGTCGTCGTGGCCCCCACCGACCACCTGCGCACCCAGTGGGCCGAGGCCGCCCACCGCGCCGGCATCGAGCTGGACCCGACGATGTCCAACGCGGTGGGCCCGGTGCGCCCCGACGTGCGCGGCTACGTCACCACGTACGCGCAGGTCGCCGGGCACCCGATGCTGCACCGCGCCCGCGCCACGGCCAAGCGCTCGCTGGTGGTGCTCGACGAGATCCACCACGCCGGCGACGGCCTCAGCTGGGGCGAGGCGGTGCAGGAGGCGTTCTCCGACGCGCGCCGCCGGCTGTCCCTGACGGGCACGCCGTTCCGCACCAAGGCCGACGAGCGCATCCCGTTCGTCAAGTACGTCGAGGACGACTCCGCCGAGTCCGAGGGCGGCCTGCGCAGCCTGGCCGACTACACCTACGGCTACCGGCAGGCCCTGGCCGACGGCGTCGTGCGCCCCGTGGTGTTCGCCGCCTACACCGGCACCTCGCGGTGGCGGAACTCCGCGGGGGAGGTGGTGGCCGCCTCCCTCAGCGACACCACCACCACCAGGTCGGTGGAGGCGCTGGCCTGGCGCACCGCGCTGGACCCGCGCGGGGACTGGGTGCCGCACGTCATCGCCGCCATGGACGACCGGCTGAACCACCTGCGCGAGCACGGCATGCACGACGCCGGCGGCCTGGTGCTGGCCTCGGACCAGGACGACGCGCGCGCCTACGCGAAGATCGTGCAGCGGGTCACGGGGGAGAAGCCGGTGCTGATCCTGTCCGACGACCCCAAGGCGTCGCAGAAGATCGCCGACTTCGCCGCCGGCGACCAGCGCTTCGCGGTGTGCGTGCGCATGGTCTCCGAGGGCGTGGACGTGCCGCGCGCGGCGTGCCTGGCGTGGATGACCTCCTACCGCACCCCGCTGTTCTTCGCCCAGGCCGTCGGGCGCGTGGTGCGCGCCCGCTCCCGCGCGGAGTCGGCCACGGTGTTCCTGCCCGCGGTGCGCCCGCTGCTGGCGCTGGCCGCGGAGATGGAGACCGACCGCAACCACGTCGTCCCGCCCCCGCCCAGCGTGAGCTCGGAGCAGGTCGACGAGGGCGGCCTGGACCTGCTGCCGCCGCCGGAGCGCGAGCCGGGGGAGTCCAAGGAGTACGAGGCGCTGGAGGCGCAGGCGGAGTTCGCGCACGTGCTGCACGGCGGCAGGGCGCTGCTGGGCACCGGCCCGGCCCCGCTGGAGGTCACCGCCGAGGACGAGGACTTCCTCGGCCTGCCGGGGCTGCTGTCCCCGGAGCAGACCGCCGCCCTGCTCGCCCAGCGCGACGCGGAGATCCGCCGGCGCACCGCCGCCCCGCGCGCGGCCGAGGAGGGCGCCGAGCAGGCGCCCGCCCCGCGGGAGGAGCCGGAGGAGGCCGTCTGGCACACCGCGGCGCTGCTGCGCAAGGAGATCCACGGCCTCGTGGGGCGGGTGGCGGCCGGGCGGCAGGTGCCGCACGCGACGGTGTACGCCAGGGTGCGCGCCGCCGTGCCCGGGCCGCCGTCGGCGTCCGCGGGCGTGGACGTGCTGCGCCGCCGGCGCGACCACCTGCTCTCGCTGGTCTGAGGACGCCCGGTGCGCCGGGCACGCCCGGCGCACCGGGTTCCCCGGCCCGCGCGTGCTCACCGCCGGTGCTCGGGTAGGTTCGGACGGTGCCCGAGATCGTCCAGCGGACCATGGTCCGCGGAGTCGTCGACGAGGTGTTCGACGTGTCCCTGGACCTCGACGTCGAGCGCGTCGCCGGCCGGCGGTTCGGGGTGCGCGCCCTGGAGGGCTTCGGCCGCACGGCGGGGCGCATCCAGCTCGGCGAGAGCGTGCGCTGGCGGCTGCGGCTGTTCGGGGTGCTGCCCGTGACGCACACCTCGAACATCGTGGAGCTGGAGCGCCCGCGCCGGTTCGTCGACCGCATGGAGGACGGGCTGTTCGCGCGCTTCGAGCACGAGCACGTCTTCGAGCCCGAGGGCCCCCAGATGACGATCATGACCGACCGGATGGCGTGGCGCAGCCCCGCCGGCCCGCTGGGCCGGGTGGCCGACGTGCTGTTCGTGCACCGCACGCTGCGCCGGCTGCTGGCCGACCGGAACTCCGAGATCGTCCGCCGCTTCAGCTGACCCGCCCGGGTGCCGCCGGCCGCGCCGGCGGAACCCGCCCGCGCCCGCGCCCGTTCGCACGGCAGTGGCCGGGAGCGTCCCGGCGAGGGAGGACGACGTGGGTTTTCTGGACAAGCTCAAGGGCAGGGGCCTTCCCGTCGACCAGCTGAAGTCGCGGGTCGCCCAGTTCAAGAGCAAGGACTTCGCCGAGGCGAGCATGGCCGCGTGCGCGCTGATCGCCGCGGCCGACGGGCGCGTCGACCCGGCGGAGCGGCAGAAGACCGCGGCGTTCATCGGCTCGCACGACGTGCTCGCCGCCTTCGACGCCGCCCAGCTGCGCGAGTCCTTCGACCGCTACTGCGGCAAGCTCACCACCGACCACGACTTCGGCCGGATCGAGGCGCTGCAGGCCGTGGGCAAGCTGCGCGCCAAGCCGGACCAGGCCCGCGCCGTCGTGCAGGTCGGCGTGCTCGTCGGCGGCGCCGACGGCGACTTCGACGCCGACGAGCGCCGCGCGGTGCGCGACCTGTGCACCGCCCTGGGCCTGGACCCGGTGGAGTTCGGCGTCTGATGCCCGGCACCCGCGCGGCCCGGCGGGCCTGGCAGGCTCGGCTGCCGTGAGCACTCCCGCCGGCTGGTACCCCGACCCGTCCCACCAGGCGCAGCTGCGCTGGTGGGACGGTCAGCGGTGGACCGAGCACACGCACACCCCGCAGGCGCCGCAGGGCCTGGACCTGCGCAAGGACGAGGCGCGCGCCGGGCAGCACCCGTACGCGCAGCCGGGCCCGCAGGACCCGTACGGACCTCAGGGCCCGTACGGCTCCCCGGGCACGCACGACCCCTACGGCCAGCGGCCCGCGCGGGCGCTGGCCACCCCCGACGGCCAGCGGCTGGGCGGCCTGGGCGCGCGCCTGCTGGCCCGCCTGGTGGACGGGCTCCTCGTCTCCGCCGTCGCCACCGCCGCGGGCTGGTCGCTGGTGCAGCGCATGGTGGCCGCCACGGACGAGACGCTGCGCGCGGCGGCCGCCGGCGACCCGACGGCCTCGCTGCGGCTGCTGGAGGACCCCGGCTTCACCGCCGCCTCCTCCAGCTTCACCTTCGTGCTGCTGGCCGTCAGCGCCGCCTACACGGTGCTGGCGCTGCGCTTCTACGGGGCCACCCCCGGCAAGGCCCTGCTGGGCCTGCGGGTGCGGCACTGGGAGCGGCCGGGCAACCCCTCCTGGGGGCAGGCGGTCCTGCGCTGGCTGACCAGCGACCTCGTCGGCCAGCTCGTGCCGTTCTACACGGTGCTGGACTACCTGTGGCCGACGTGGGACCGGCGCAAGCAGGCCCTGCACGACAAGCTCGGCGGCACGGTCGTGGTGCGCCGGCGCTGAGCGCGGTCCTGGGCGCGCTGCGGCGCCGAGCGCGGCGGGCGCCGGTCCCCGAGGGGGCCGGCGCCCGCCGCCGTCCGGGTCCTCAGCCCCGGAAGCCCTCGGGGCGCTCGCGCGGCGCGGCCTCCAGCGCGCGGGTGATCCCGTCGGCGTCCAGCTCGGCGCCGTACACGGGGGTGCCGGGCTGCTGGCGCCAGGAGTCGGCCAGCGCGCCGGCGTCCACGCCGTCGAAGCCGATCGCGTCGAGCAGGCCGATGACCACCGCCTTGGCGGAGGTGTCGTCGGCGGCCACCGGCAGGCCGCGGCGCTGCGGGTCCCCGGAGGGGCGCCCGGCGCTGAGCAGGTGCTCGGCCTGGATGCCGTTGAACGCCTTCACCCAGCGCAGCCGGCCGGCGGGGTCGAGGTGCTGCGCCACCCACACCGTCTCCGGGGTGCCGTCCTCGATCGCGTCGATGCGCCCGTCGCGCTCGCGCGGGTAGTAGTTGCCGGTGTCGACGACCACGGTGCCGTCGGCGGCGGCGTCGAGCACCCCGGCCAGGCCGGGCACGCTCCTCTGCGGGACCGTGACGACCACCAGGTCCGCGCCGGGCGCGGCCTCGGCCGCGACCACGGCGGTGGCGCCGGTCTCGGCGGCCAGGTCCGCCAGCGTCTCGGGACCGCGGGAGTTGGCCACCCGCACCTCGTGGCCGGCGCGCGTGAACGCCCGGGTGAGGTTGCCGCCGATGTTCCCCGCTCCGATGATGCCGATGCGCACGTGCTGCCCCCGTCGTCGGTGGTCGATCCCGTCGGGCGGGACAACCGCCCGGCGCCCGGGCCTGTTCCGGGCCCGCCGGGCCCCGGGCGACGACGGGGTCGCCGGGCCTCGGGCGACGACGGGGTCCCCGCGCCTCAGGCGACGACGGGGTCCCCGACGAGCGAGACGCCCGCCGCGCGCAGCTGCTCCAGCGCCGCGTCCACCGTGGCCCGCGAGATGCCCGCGGTCAGCCCCAGCAGCACCGTGGTGCGCAGGCCCGCGCGCACCGCGTCCAGCGCGGTGGCGCGCACGCAGTGGTCGGTGGCGATGCCCACCACGTGGACCTCGTCCACGCCGCGCTCGCGCAGCCAGTCCGCCAGGCCCGTGACCAGCTCCCCGCCCTCCGCGGTGAGCGTGGTGGTCGTGCCCTCGAAGCCGGAGTAGGCCGCGGCGTACTGGCCCTTGCGGAAGACCGCCTCCACCCGGGAGGTGTCCAGCGCGTCGTGCAGCAGCGCGCCCCGGCTGCCCGCCCGGCAGTGCGGCGGCCAGGAGTCCACGAAGTCCGGGGTGTCGGAGAAGTGCGCGCCGGGGTCGACGTGGAAGTCCTGCGTGGCCACGACGTGGTCGTACTCGATGCCCCCGCGCGCCAGCAGCTGGCTGGTGGCGGCCGCGACCTCGTCGCCGCCGGCCACCCCCAGCGCGCCGCCGGGGCAGAAGTCGTTCTGCACGTCCACGACGACGAGCGCGCGGGTCACCGGGCCCCCTCCGCGCCCTCGGGCGCCGCCCGCGGCGGCAGGACGGTGGTGGGGATCGCCGGGTCGCCCTTGGACAGCGCCAGGCCGTCCCAGGGCAGCGTCACCAGCACCCGGCGCAGGTGCTCGCGCGACTCCTCCAGCGAGGGCGGGTCGGCCACCGGCTCGCCGTCCACGACGAACGGCACCTGCAGCGGGCGGTCGTTCGGCTCGCGCGGCGGGGTGACCCCCACGCCCAGGACCTCGTCGGTGGCGGTGCCGGTGGGCCGGTGCCGGCGCACCGCGACCTTGCGCCCGCCCTGGGTGACCTTGGAGGTGGAGCGCTTGGCCACCGGCCGGCCCTCGACCTCCACGAGCTTGTAGACCAGCCCGGCGGTGGGGGCGCCCGAGCCGGTCACCAGGGAGGTGCCCACGCCGTAGCCGTCCACCGGCGCGGCGGCCAGCGCCGCCAGCGCGTACTCGTCCAGGTCGCCGGAGACGACGATGCGGGTGCCCGTGGCGCCCAGGGAGTCCAGCTGCTCGCGCGCCTGCACGGCCAGCACCCCCAGGTCGCCGGAGTCGATGCGCACCGCGCCCAGCCCCGGACCGGCCACCGCCACGGCCGTCTCGATGCCGCGGGTGATGTCGTACGTGTCCACCAGCAGCGTCGTGCCCGTGCCCAGGGCGGCGACCTGCGCGCGGAAGGCCTCCTCCTCGGTGTCGTGCAGCAGCGTGAAGGCGTGCGCGCTGGTGCCCGTGGTGGGGATGCCGTAGCGGGCGCCGGCGGCCAGGTTGGAGGTGGCGGAGAAGCCCGCCAGGTACGCCGCGCGCGCGGCGGCGACCGCGGCCTCCTCGTGGGTGCGCCGCGAGCCCATCTCGATCAGCGGGCGCTCGTGCGCGGCGGTGCTCATCCGGGCCGCGGCCGCGGCGATCGCGCAGTCGTGGTTGAGGATGGAGAGCACCACCGTCTCCAGCACCACCGCCTCGGCGAACGTGCCGGTGACCGTGAGCATCGGCGAGCCGGGGAACCACAGCTCGCCCTCGGCGTAGCCCTCGATCGAGCCGCCGAAGCGGTACGCCGCCAGCCAGTCCAGGGTGCGCTCGTCGAGCACCCCGCGCAGCGGCTGCAGCGCGCCGGGCCCGAAGGTGAAGCCGCGCACCGCCTCCAGCACCCGCGGCACGCCCGCGACCACGCCGTAGCGGCGCCCGTCGGGCAGGCGCCGGCCGAACACCTCGAAGGTGCAGGGGCGGTCGGCGGTGCCGTCGGCCAGCGCGGCCTGCAGCATCGTCAGCTCGTAGTGGTCGGTCAGCAGCGCCGTGGAGGGCGCGCCGGTCGCCGTGCTCACGCTCACGCGGTGAACCTAGCGCGCACCGGGGACGCCGGGCGCGCCGGCGAGGCCCGGCCGCACCCGCGCCGCACCCGCACCGCACCCGCACCGGGAGGGTCGAGGGCCCGGCGGCGGGCGGGCCGGGCGCGCGCGGGCTCCTAGACTGGGGCCGTGCCCTCGACCGTCCTGACCGCTCCCGTGGAGCTCGAGCGCCCCGAGGCGGACCTGTCCGCCGCCCCGGACACCCCCTGGGTCACCCTCGTCTGGAACGACCCGGTGAACCTGATGTCCTACGTGTCCTACGTCTTCCGCACCCACTTCGGCTACTCCGAGGCCAAGGCGCAGGCCCTCATGCTCGACGTGCACACCAAGGGCCGCGCCGCCGTGAGCACCGGCAGCCGCGAGCAGATGGAGCGCGACGTGGAAGCCATGCACGGCTACGGCCTGTGGGCCACCCTGCAGAAGGACGACTGAGCCCCCTGAGGATCCGACGACCCGCGATGGCCACCTTCCGCCGCAACCGCCACGGCCTGTTCTCGCTGACCCTGCAGCCCGTCGAGGCCGACGTGCTGGCCTCCGTCACCCGCGAGGTGCTCGAGCTGCTCGACGTGCCCGAGCGGCGCGTCGACCCGCTGGCCGAGCAGCTCGGCCTGGGCGACCTCGCCGGCCTGGAGGAGGCCGCCGCCGGCGGGCTGGGCGGGGACGGGCCCACCGCCGCCCCCGACGACGAGGTGCTGCGCCGGCTGCTGCCCGACGCCTACCCCGAGGACCCCGACGCCGCCGCGGAGTTCCGCCGCTTCACCGAGCGCGGCCTGCGCGAGCGCAAGGCCGCCGCCGCCCGCGCCGTGCTCGCCTCGCTGGCCCCCGTGGAGGGGCAGGGCGGGCGCGTGCAGCTCGACGCCGACGGCGCCCGCACCTGGCTGTCCGCCCTCAACGACGTGCGCCTGGCCCTGGGCACCCGCCTGGGCGTGCGCGACGACTCCGAGCCCGAGCTGCTCGACGAGGACGACCCGCACCGCTACGCGTGGGCCGTGTACGACTTCACGACGCACCTGCAGGAGACGCTGGTGCGCTCCCTGGGCTGAGGGCGCCCGCCGCGTAACCTGCTCCGGTGAGCGCGAGCGTGGACCGGGACGACCCCATCGGCATCTTCGACTCCGGGGTGGGCGGGCTGACCGTCGCGCGCGCCGTGCTCGACCAGCTGCCCCACGAGGCGATCCACTACATCGGCGACACCGCCCACAGCCCCTACGGCCCCAAGCCCATCGCCGAGGTGCGCCGCCACGCCCTCGACGTCCTCGACGACATGGTCGAGTCCGGCGTGAAGATGCTCGTCATCGCCTGCAACTCCGCCTCCGCCGCGATGCTGCGCGACGCCCGCGAGCGCTACGACGTGCCCGTGGTGGAGGTCATCCTCCCCGCGATGCGCCGCGCGGTGCGCGCCACCCGCAACGGCCGCGTCGGCGTCATCGGCACCCGCGCCACGATCTCCTCGCGCGCCTACGAGGACGCCTTCGCCGCCGCCCTGGACGTGGAGCTGACCACGCGGGCGTGCCCGCGGTTCGTGGAGTTCGTCGAGCGCGGCGTCACCAGCGGCCCGGAGCTGCTCGGCGTGGCCCGCGAGTACCTCGAGCCCGTGGTCGCCGCCGGCGTCGACACCCTCGTGCTCGGCTGCACCCACTACCCGCTGCTGACCGGCGTGCTGCGCACCGTCGTCGGCGACGGGGTCACCCTGGTCTCCAGCGCCGAGGAGACCGCCCTGGACGTGTACCGCGAGCTGTCCGCGCGCGACCTGCTGCGCCCCGACGACCGCCCCGCCCCCCGCCACCGCTTCACCGCCACCGGCGACCCCACCCCCTTCCGGGTGCTCGCGCAGCGCTTCCTGGGCCCGCAGGTCGTCTCCGTGGAGGAGACCGGCCCGCTGCACCTGGGCGCCCTGCGCGGCGCCGGGCGCGACGCCGCCCTCGCCGCCGGTGAGAGGGTGGCCCGGTGAGCACCCCCACCCCCACCACCGGGGGCGCGCGCGCCGACGGCCGCGCCCCCGACGAGCTGCGCGACGTGCGCATCACCCGCGGCTGGCTCGACCACGCCGAGGGCAGCGTCCTCGTCGAGTTCGGCCGCACCCGCGTGCTGTGCGCGGCGTCCTTCACCGAGGGCGTGCCGCGCTGGCGCAAGGGCTCCGGGCAGGGCTGGGTCACCGCCGAGTACGCCATGCTGCCGCGCGCGACGAACACCCGCGGCGACCGCGAGTCCGTCAAGGGGAGGATCGGCGGGCGCACCCACGAGATCTCCCGCCTGATCGGCCGCAGCCTGCGCGCCGTCGTGGACACCAGGGCCCTGGGCGAGAACACCGTCGTGCTCGACTGCGACGTGCTGCAGGCCGACGGCGGCACCCGCACCGCCGCGATCACCGGCGCCTACGTCGCCCTCGCCGACGCGGTCGCCTGGGGCAAGGCCAACGGCCTGGTCCGCCAGAGCAGGCAGCCGCTCACCGGCTCCGTCAGCGCCGTCAGCGTCGGCGTCGTCGGCGGCCGCCCCGTGCTGGACCTGCCCTACGTCGAGGACGTCGGGGCCGAGACCGACATGAACGTCGTCGTCACCGGCGACGGGCGCTTCGTGGAGGTCCAGGGCACCGCCGAGGGCGTCCCCTTCGACCGCGCCGAGCTCGACGCCCTGCTCGACCTCGCCGTCGGCGGCTGCGCCCGCCTGGCCGCCCTGCAGGCCGAGGCGCTGGCCGCCCCGCTGCCCGGCGCCCGCGCGTGAGCGCCGCGCGCCGGGTGGTCCTGGCCACCCGCAACGCCCACAAGGTCGGCGAGCTGCGCGCCGTGCTCGCCCCGCTGCTGCCCGGCGTGGAGGTCCTCGGCGTCGACGCCTTCGACGACGTGCCCGAGGTCGCCGAGACCGGCGTCACCTTCGAGGAGAACGCCCTGCTCAAGGCCCGCGCCGTGGCCGCCGCCACCGGCGTGGTCGCCGTCGCCGACGACTCCGGCATCGCCGTGGACGTCCTGGGCGGCTCCCCGGGCGTCTTCTCCGCCCTGTGGGCCGGCCGGCACGGCGACGACGCCGCCAACCTGCACCTGCTGCTCGCCCAGGTCGTCGACGTGCCCGAGCGGCACCGCGGCGCCGCCTTCGTGTGCGCCGCCGCCCTGGCCACCCCCGGCGGCGAGGAGCACGTCGTGCGCGGCACCCTGCGCGGGCGCCTGACCACCGCCCCCGCCGGCGCCGGCGGCTTCGGCTACGACCCGGTCTTCGCGCCCGAGGGCACCGGGCGCACCCTCGCCGAGCACAGCGCCGAGGAGAAGAACGCGATCAGCCACCGCGGCCGCGCCTTCACCGCCCTGGCCCCCGTCCTGGCCGCCGTCCTCGACGGCCGCCCCATCCGCGAGGCCACCGGCTCCGAACCCCGGGAGTGAGGACGAGCAGCGGACGCGCACCGGCACCGGCCCCGGAGGGGAGCGCGGGGCACCGGCCCCGCGCCGCGGCCGCCCTGGCCGCGCTCGCCGGCGTCCTCGCCGCCGGGGTGACCTTCGGCGTCGGTCAGCTCGTGGCGGGCCTGCCGATCGACGGGCTCTCACCCGCGACCGCGCCGCTGGTCGTCGTCGGGGACGCGGTCGTCGACCGCGTCCCCGCCCCGGTGAAGGAGTTCGCGATCTCCACCTTCGGCGCCGCGGACAAGGCGGTGCTGCTGGGCACCATGGCGGTGCTCGTCGCCCTGCTCGCCGCCGCCGCCGGGGTGCTCGCCCGCCGGCGCCTGGCCGCCGGCGTGGCCGTCGTCGCCGCCCTGGGCGTCCTGGGCGTCCTGGCCGCCGCCACCCGCCCCGACGCCACCGCCCTGTCCCCGCTGCCCTCCGCGCTCGGCGCCGCCGCCGGTGCGTACGCCCTGACCCTGCTGACCCGCCGGCTCGCCCCGGGCGGGCGCGCCGAGGGGCCCCGCCGCCGCGCCGTCCTGCTCGGCGGCGTCGCCGCCGCCGGCCTCGTCACCGGCGGGACCGGCCGCGCCCTCACCGGCGCCCGCAGCGCCGAGGAGTCCCGCGCCCGCATCGCCCTGCCCGCCCCGGCCGACCCCGCCCCGCCGCTGCCCACCGGCCTCGACCCGGTCGAGCAGGTCCGCGCCGGGCTCACCCCCTACGCCACCGGGACGAAGGACTTCTACCGCGTCGACACCGCCCTCGTCGTGCCCGACCTGCGCGCCGAGGACTGGACGCTGCGCCTGCACGGCATGGTCGACCAGGAGATCACCCTCACCTACGACGACCTCCTCGCCCTGCCGCTGCGCGAGCGCTGGATCACCCTGACCTGCGTCAGCAACGAGGTCGGCGGCAGCTACGTCGGCAACGCCAGGTGGCTCGGGCACCCGCTGGCCGACCTGCTGCGCCGCGCCGGCGTGCGCGACGGCGCCGACATGCTCTTCGCCACCAGCAGCGACGGCTTCACCCTCTCCGCCCCCCTCGCCGAGGCCACCGACGGGCGCGACGCCATGCTCGTCGTGGGCATGGACGGCGAACCCCTCCCGCGCGAGCACGGCTTCCCCGTGCGCATGGTCATCCCCGGCCTGTACGGGTTCGTCTCCGCCTGCAAGTGGGTCACCGACATCGAGGTCACCCGCTTCGCCGACAGGACGGCCTACTGGACCGAGCGCGGCTGGGCCGAGAAGGCCCCGATCAAGACCGCCTCGCGCATCGACGTGCCCCGCTCCTTCGCCACCGTGCGCGCCGGCCGCGTCCCCGTCGCCGGCGTCGCCTGGGCCCAGCGGCGCGGCGTGCGCGCCGTCGAGGTGCGCGTCGACCGCGGCGAGTGGCAGCAGGCCAAGCTGCTGCCCTCCGCCTCCAGCGACACCTGGTGCCAGTGGGTCTTCGACTGGGACGCCGAACCCGGCGGGCACGTCCTGGAGGTGCGCGCCACCGACGGCACCGGCACCCCGCAGACCGACGAGGTCGTCGCGCCCGTCCCGAACGGCTCCAGCGGGTACGACTCGGTCACCGTGACGGTCGAGTAGTCCTCCGCCCGGCCGGGTCCTCGCCCGGCCGGGCCCTCGCCCGGCCGTCGGGGTGGTGCGGGTGCCGGGCTCTCCGCCCGCTGCTGCTCGCGCACCTCGCCTCCCCGCGCGGGGCGGGCTCCGGACGCCCGGCACCCGCACCACCCCGCCGACCTCCGCACCTCCTCTGCACCTGCTCGGCGCGGAACCCCGCTCGTGCCCGACCCCGGTCCTACGCTGGGACGGTGGAGCGCATCGAGTTCCGGACCGTGCGGCAGGCGTTCGGCGAGGGGACCGTGCTGCCGGCGGTCGTGCCGCACCTCAGCGGCGTCCCGCTGACGGACCTGCTGCGCAAGGTGGAACTGCCGTTCGCGCGCCGCCAGGGCAGCCCCGGCCTCGCCGGCAGCTACCGCGGCCTGCTGGAGGACGCGGTCCGCTGGCCCGCGAAGCACTACCTCGGCGAACCCGTGCTCAGCGCCTTCGAGGGCGACACCGTCCTGCTGGGCTGCGGGTGCGGCGAGTGGAGCTGCTGGCCGTTCTCCGCCCTCGTCACCGTCGACGAGGACACCGTCACCTGGTCCGGCTACCGCCACGGCTTCCGCGACTGGGACTACCGCGAACTGCGGGACTTCACCTTCGACCGCGCGCAGTACGAGGCCGCGGTGCGCGCCACGGCGCGCTGAGGGTTGCCGGTTTCCGGTCGGGTTCTCGCCCAGCCGGTGGCGTGCTGCGGGTGCCGGGCTCTCCGCCCGCTGCTGTGCGCGAACCCCACCGGACCGAGCCGGGCGGGCTCCGGGCGCCCGGCACCCGCAGCACCCCACCGGCCTCTTGACCCACCTCTCGTCCCCCGTTCCTGCGTGCGGCTGCGGAAGCTGTGCGCGAGTCCTGGGGCGGGTGGTGGTCGCCGGGCGTCCGGAGTCCGCGCTGTCCCAGCGGTTCGGTGGTGCACCCGGGTGCCGGCGCGGACGGAGAGCCCGGCGAGCACCACCCACCCCAGGGCCCCTCCCGGCCCCGCGAACCGACCACAGGAGAACTCAGCCCCGTGACCCGAACGGGTGACGTGGAACACCCACCCCATCCACGGGCTCCGGGGTTCCGAACCCCTGCTGAACGACCGACCGGGAACTCCGGCCGGAACCTGAGGAAGGGAACGACCCCGTGAAGCGCACCGGAACCCTGCTGGCCCTCGTGGCGACCACGACCCTGGGGCTGGCCGCCTGCGGCGGGAGCGACACCGCCTCCACCGCGGGCAGCGACACGTCCAGCTCGTCGAGCAGCTCCTCGTCGAGCGCGCCGATGGCGACGCCGTCGGAGTCGGCGGGCGCGTCGACGATGAGCATGCCCGTCGGCCCGGGCTGCGCGGACTACGCCGCGGCGAACGCGTCGGGTCCCGCGTCGGTGTCCGGCATGGCCGCCGACCCGGTGGCCACCGCCGCGTCGAACAACCCGCTGCTGAAGACGCTGACGCAGGCGGTGTCGGGTCAGCTGAACCCGCAGGTGAACCTCGTCAACGACCTCAACGGCGGCGAGTACACGGTGTTCGCGCCGGTCGACGACGCCTTCGCGAAGGTGCCCGCGGCCACGGTCGAGGGCCTGAAGACGGACAGCGCGACGCTGCAGAAGATCCTGACCTACCACGTGGTGCAGGGGCAGCTGACGCCCGAGGAGGTCGTGGGCACCCACACGACGCTGGAGGGCCAGGACCTGGAGGTGTCCGGGACGCCCGAGGCGCTGACGGTGAACGGTTCCACGAACGTGATCTGCGGCGGCGTGCAGACGGCCAACGCGACCGTGTACCTGGTCGACTCGGTGCTGATGCCCCCGGCGTGACGCCGGCGCGGGTCTTCCAGCGGATCTCCTGGAGGGCGGCGCGGTCGCGGCACCGGCTCGGACGACGGGGAGGGGAGGTGGGACAGTGGTGGTGATGACCACCTCCCGTCCCCGCGCCGCCGGCGCCGCGGAGCGGGGCGACGCGGACGCCGCGCTCGCCGCCGCGGCCCGCGGCGACCAGGCCGCGTTCGCCGCGTTCTACGACGCGACGGCGGCGGCCGTGCACGGCACGGTCCTGCGCGTGCTGCGCGACCCGGCGCAGTCGGAGGAGGTGGTGCAGGAGGTGTTCCTGGAGGCGTGGCGCACCGCCGCCCGCTTCGACCCCGGTCGCGGCAGCGCCCGCGGGTGGGTGGTCACGATGGCCCACCGGCGCGCGGTGGACCGGGTGCGGTCCAGCCGGGCGGGCACCGAGCGCGACGAGCGCTACGGGGTCCGGGAGGTTTCCCCCTACGACAGCGTCAGCGAGGAGGTCGAGGTGCTGCTGGAGCACGAGGAGGTGCAGCGCGCCCTCGAGGTCCTCACCCCGGTGCAGCGGCAGGCCGTGGACCTGGCGTACTTCGGCGGGCGCACCCACGTGCAGATCTCGCAGGAGCTGCACGTGCCGCTGGGCACGGTGAAGACGCGGCTGCGCGACGCGCTGGCGCGGCTGCGCGACGCGATGGGGGTGCGCGCGTGAGCGGCGATCGGGACGAGGAGCGCGGGGCGCGCCACCGGCACGACGACGAGGGTCCCCTGGCGGGGGCCTGGGCGCTGGACGCCCTCGACGACGACGAGCGCGCCGCCTACGAGGAGCGGCTGCGCCGCGACCCCGCGGAGCGGCTCGAGGCGGACGCGCTGCGGGAGACGGCGTCCCGGCTGGGGGCCGCCTCGGCGGTGCCGCCGCCGGAGCGGTTGCGCGCCTCGGTGCTGGCGGCGGTGGCCGCGACCGCGCAGGAGCCGCCCGCGGGGGCGGCGCCGGTGGCTGACCTGGCCGTGCGGCGGCGCCGGCGGCGGGGGCCCTCGCGGCTGAGCGCGCTGGTGGCCGCGGCGGGGGTCGTGGTGGCGGCGGCCGGCGCCGGGGTGGCGCTGGACGCGCGCGGCGACGCCGAGCGCGCCCGCGAGGTGGCCGCCGCGCAGGTCCAGCGCGAGCGCGCCGAGGCGGACACCCTGCAGCGGGTCGCGGCGCTGCTGTCCTCGCCGGGCGCGAGCACCGCGACCGTGCCGGTGACCGGGGGCGGCACCGCCACCCTGGTGCGCGCCGGCGGGGAGGCGGCCGTGGTGACCGCGGGCCTGCCCGCGGCCGGTCCGGGCCGCGCCTACCAGCTGTGGCTGGTGCGCGGCGACGACGTCGCCCCCGCGGGGCTGCTGCCGGCGGCCGGCGGCGGGGACCGCGCGGTGGCGCTGCTGCCGGAGCTGGGCGGGGCCACCGGGTTCGGCATCTCGGTGGAGCCCGCGGGCGGCTCGCGGCAGCCCACGACGACGCCGGTGGTGCTCACGACGCTGCCGGCCTGAGGGGGCCCGCGGGGCACCGCACGCCGCGCCCGCTGTCGGGGCGCGGTGTTACGGTTCGGCCCTGCCGGGAACGGTTCTCGACGACCCTGTCGAGGTGCCCGGTCAGGTTCGAACAGGAGGACCCGTGATCTCTCTCGCAGCGCCCCTCGGGCGGCTGGTGCTCACCGCCGCCGCCTCGGCCGGGCTGGTCAAGGCCGTCAGCGACGGGCGCGGCACCGCGGCGCTGCGCCGGATCGCGGTGAGCGGCGCCAAGGCCGGCATCCGCACCTCCCGCGCCGCCGAGTCCGGCGTGGAGCGCGCCCGCCTGGGGCTGGGCGACATCGTCGCGCAGGCCCACGACGAGCTCGGCGAGAGCGCGCCGGTGCCCACCGCGGGGGGCGACACCCACGCGCACGACCACCAGCACTGAGGGCGCCGTGAGCACCGCGGCCCCGGCCGGCGCGGGCGTCGTGATGGCGCCGCTGACGATCGTCTCCGACGCCGGCGGGCGCCTGCGCCTGCAGGCGGACTGGCTGCGCCGCAGCCCGGGCCGCGCCGTGGCCGCCGAGGAGGCCCTGGACACGCAGCCGGGCGTCCTGCTCGTGCGCGCCTACCCCGTCACCGGCAGCGTCGTCGTGCACTACGAGCGCGGGGTCGCCGACGTGGACCGGCTGGTCGCGGTCGTCGCCGCCGTGGCGGCCGTGCCCGCCGACGCCGAGGCGTCCCGCACGCCGCGCTCGGCGGACGTGGGCAACGGCGAGGTCGCCCGCATCGCCGTGGGCGGCGCGGCGCTGGCGCTGCTGGGCCTGCGCCGCTACGCCTTCGGGCGCCCGCCGCTGCTGGGGCCGACCTCGCGGCTGGTGGCCACCGCGGTGACCGTCTTCTCCGGCTACCCGTTCCTCAAGGGCGCGGTGGGCTCCCTCGTCGGCCGGCGCAGCGCGGGCACCGACGCCCTCGTCTCCGCCGCGACCGTGGCCAGCCTGCTGCTGCGCGAGAACGTCGTGGCGCTGACGGTGCTGTGGCTGCTGAACATCGGCGAGTACCTGCAGGACCTCACCCTGCGCCGCACCCGCCGCGCGATCGCGGACCTGCTCACCGGCAGCGAGACCACCGCCTGGGTGCGCCGCACCGTCCTGGACGCCGACGGCGCCGAGCACGTCGTGGAGCAGCAGGTGGACCTGGCCGAGGTCCGGGTGGGCGACGTCGTGGTCGTCTTCGAGCAGTCCACCGTCGCGGTGGACGGCGAGGTCGTCGAGGGCGAGGCCGTGGTGGACCAGGCGGCGCTGACGGGGGAGAACCTGCCCGTGCAGCGCACCGCGGGGGACGTGGTGCTGGCCGGCAGCGTGGTGCTGCGCGGGCGCCTGGTGGTGCGCGCCACCGCCACCGGCCCGGACACCGCGGTGGGCCGCATCGTCTCGCGCGTGGAGCACGCCCAGGCCGACCGCGCGCCCGTGCAGACCGTCGGCGACGCCTTCAGCCGCCGGTTCGTGCCCGCCTCCTTCGGCCTGGCCCTGGCGACCCTGGTGCTCACCCGCGACGTGCGCCGGGCGATGACGATGCTGCTCATCGCCTGCCCCTGCGCGGTGGGGCTGGCCACGCCCACCGCCATCAGCGCGGCCATCGGCAACGGCGCCCGGCGCGGCATCCTCGTCAAGGGCGGCTCGCACCTGGAGGCCGCCGGGCGCGTGGACGCCTTCGTCTTCGACAAGACCGGCACCCTGACCGTCGGGCGCCCCGTGGTGACGAACGTGCTCTCCTTCCGCGAGGACTTCACCCCCGAGCAGGTGCTCTCGGAGGCGGCGAACTCCGAGGTGCACTCCCGGCACCCGCTGGCGCAGGCCGTCATCCGCTCCACCGAGGAGCGGCACCTGGTCATCCCCACCCACGAGGAGTGCGAGGCGCTGCTCGGGCTGGGCATGCGCGTGCTCTCCGACGGGCGGGTGCTGCTGCTGGGCAGCCCCGGCCTGATGGACGCCGAGGGCGTGCAGGTCGACGAGCACGCCCGCACGTGGGTGCGCCGGCTGCAGGGGGCCGCGGAGACGCCGCTGCTGCTGGCGGTGGACGGGGTGCTCACCGGCCTGGTCAGCCTGCGCGACGAGGTGCGCCCGGAGTCGCGCGAGGTGCTGGCCGAGCTGCGCCGCACCGGGGTCGAGCGCATCGTCATGCTCACCGGCGACAACCCCGGCACCGCCGCGGCGGTGGCCGCCGAGCTGGGCGTGGACGAGTGGCGCGCCGAGGTGATGCCCGAGGACAAGCAGGACGTCGTCAAGGAGCTCAAGGACGCCGGGTACACCGTGGCCGTCGTCGGCGACGGCACCAACGACGCCCCGGCGCTGGCGATGGCGGACCTGGGCATCGCGATGGGCCTGTCGGGCACCGACGTGGCGGTGGAGACCGCCGACGTGGCGCTCGTGGGCGACGACCTGCGCCGGCTGCTGCACCTGCGCGACCTGGGCGACCGCACCCTGGGGCTGATCAAGCAGAACTACGGCGCCTCCATCGCCGTCAACGGCGTCGGGCTGGCGCTGGGGGCGGCCGGGGCGCTCTCGCCGGTGCTGGCGGCGATCGCGCACAACGCCTCCTCGGTGTTCGTGGCGGTCAACTCCGCGCGGCTGGTGCGCTACCGGATCCCGGCCGGTCAGCGGCGCCCCCGGACGCCGCGCGGCTGACCAGGGCGGCGGCCAGCGCGGTCGTCGCCGGGACCGTCAGCGCCAGCGCGGCCCCGCCGACCGCGGTGCGCACGACCTCCTCGGCGATGGCCGAGGAGGTCACCCACTGCCCCAGCGGCTGCGCGTACAGGCGCACCAGCAGCAGCGCCGGCAGCGCCGCCCCGGCGTAGGCGAAGGCCACCGTGTAGACGGTGGAGGCCAGGTGGTCGCGCCCCACGCGCATCCCGGCCGCCAGCAGCGCGCCGAACCCGGCGCGCGGGTCCGCGGCCCGCAGCTCCCACACCGCGGCCGCCTGCGTGATCGTCACGTCGTTGAGCAGGCCCAGCGCCGCGACGAGGGTGCCGGCCAGGACGACGCCGCGCAGGTCCACCGCGCCGGTCAGGACGGTGACCGTGTAGGAGCTCTCGTCGTCCAGGCCCTGCAGGCCCGCGGCGTCCACGGCGAGCACCGCGAGCGCGGCGGTGAGCAGCAGCCCGGCGACGGTGCCCAGGAAGGCCACGGTGGTGCGCACCGACACCCCGTGCGTCAGGTAGATCACCACGCCCATGACGGCGGTGGCGGAGCTGAGCCCGACGAGCACCGCGTCCTCCTGCGCCAGCAGCGCCGGCAGCACGTGGAAGGCGATCGCGGCGCCGCCCAGGGCGAGCCCGGCCAGGGCGGCCAGGCCGCGGCGGCCGCCGACGGCGACGGTGAGCAGCACGAACACCGCCGCCGCCACGGCCAGCGCCGCGCGCCGGTCCACGTCCTCCCACACGTGCGTGGCCGGGGCGCCGGCCTCGCCGGGGTAGCGGGTGAGCACCACGCGGTCCCCGGCGCCCAGGCCGCCGTGGAAGACGGCGGCGGGCACGGTCACCACGACCGTGCCGCCGCCGTCGAGCGCCACGGCGGCCTGCGGGCACTCCACGCTCTCCGGCACGCTGCCGTCGGGCAGGCGGTCCTCGGCCAGCCCGCCCCGGCAGGTGCGCGCCTGCGTGGCCGTGACCTCCCCGCGCACCGTCTGCGCCCCGGTGTGGGCGGTGGCCGCCGAGGGCACCCGCTCGGGCCAGGTGGCGGCGACGCCGGCGGCGGCGGCCAGCAGCAGGGCGACGACGAGCGCGGTCAGGGCGCGGCGGACCCGCGGGGCTACCGCGGCGGGCGGGACGTCGCGGCCGGTGTGCGAGTGGTGCTCCACCGGGCCAGTCCACCAGGCGCCGCACCCGCCCGCCGCGCCCGGCGCGGCACCCGGTGCGGCACCCGGTGCGGCACCCGCCCCCGTGCCCGGTGCGCTCGGCGCAGCGGGGCGGTGTCGCCGGCGCCCGGCGCGGCGGGCAGGATCGGCGCGTGAGCGATCCCGGTCAGCCCGCCGTCCACGTCCTGCACGAGAACCCCGAGTGGATGCCGCCCTTCGTGGAGGCCTTCGCCGCCGAGGGCGTCCCGCTGGTGGAGCACGTGCTCACCGGCGGGGAGCTGGACCTCGCCGAGCGCCCCGCGCCGGGCGTGTGGTGGTCGCGCATGTCGGCCTCCTCGCACACCCGCGGGCACGCCGCCTCCACGGCGCACACCCGCGCGGTGCTCTCCTGGCTGGAGGCGGCCGGCGCCCGCACCGTCAACGGCCGCGCGGTGCTGGAGGTCGAGCTCAGCAAGGTCGCCCAGCTCACGGCGCTGGCCGCCGCCGGGATCGAGGTGCCGCGCACCACCGCCGTGGTGGGCGGCGACCTGGACGCGGCGGCGCGGCGCTTCGCGCAGCGGGTCGGCGGGCCGTTCGTCACCAAGCACTCCCAGGGCGGCAAGGGCCTGGGGGTGGCGCGGTTCTCCGGCTACGAGGAGTTCGCCGACACCCTGGCCTCCGGCGCCCTGGAGGAGCCCGTGGACGGGGTGTGGCTGCTGCAGGAGTTCGTCACCTCCGCCGACGACAGCGTCACCCGCGCCGAGTTCGTGGGCGGGGAGTTCCTCTACGCGCTGCGCGCCGACACCGCCAGGGGCGGCTTCCAGCTCTGCCCCGCGGACGCCTGCGCGATCGACCCCGACACCGGCAGGCCCGTGCTGCCCCCGGGGGCCACCGTCGCGCAGGAGCCGGGCGAGACGATCTTCTCGCTGCGCGAGGGTTTCGACCACCCCGTCCTGCAGCGGTACGCGGACTTCGTGCGCCGCAACGGCATCGAGATCGCCGGCGTCGAGTTCATCACCACCGCCGAGGGCCGCGTGCTCACCTACGACGTGAACACCAACACCAACTACAACGCCGCGGTCGACGCCGCCGCACCGCGCTCGGGACCGCGCGAGATCGCCCGCTACACCGGCCGGCTGCTGCGCGGCGCGGCCGGCTGAGCGGCCCGCGCACCGCGGGAGTCCGGGCGGGGGGGGGGGGGGGGGGGGGGGGGGGGGGGGGGGGGGGGGGGGGGGGGGGGGGGGGGGGGGGGGGGGGGGGGGGGGGGGGGG